>DASRMJ010000082.1:0-3473 GCA_035647995.1 Thermoleophilia bacterium
GTTGAGGAAGGTGCTGATAAAGAGGCCGAAGCTGAGCATCTGGTAGGCGGCGAGGTCGCGGAAGAAGTTCGAATCCAGGGCGGCCGCGATCGCCCCCGCGCCACCGGCCGTGCCGCCGCTCATGACGTCGAAGTCGCGGAAGGCAAAGTAGATCCCCGTGCCATACAGCGCGACGAAGACCACGGTCAGCACGAACCCCACCAGGATCATGCGGCGCCTGATGCCCTCACGCCAGGTCAGCCCCGCCAAGAGGAGCATCTGGCGCGCTCCGGTCTTGAGTCCTGCGTCGCGGCCCGCTCCGTGGCTCGCCGCCGCCCCTGCGCGGTCTCCCACTCTGCGGCTCGCCGCCCGCCCCTGCGCGGTCTCCCGCGCCGCGTCCTGCGCCGCCCCCGGCGCCGACATGCGTCGGCGGCTGCGGTGCCTGACTCGGTCTCCAGCGCGTCACGAGTCGCCGTCCTCGGGTGGGTGGCTTGCGGCCGCGCGCGGCGCGTCCTGCCGAGTGGCCTGCTGGTGGCCGCGCACCAGCCGGACGAAGGCGTCCTCCAGCGACCGGCGCGCCACCCCTACTTCGTACACCCGGGCGCCTGACTCCACTAGGACCTGCACGACTCCGGGGATGTCTTCGACGCCGACATCCGGTATCTCCAGCCACCCTCCCTCATAGGAGATCGCCGGTGCCGCCGCCCCAGACCCCGGCGTGCGGGCCGCCAGCAGAGCCAGCGTGTCGATGGTGACCCCGGTGGCTCGGACGCGCAACCCGGGACGGTCCAGGAGTTCGTCGGTTGTGCCCTGGGCGATGATCTCCCCGTGGTCTATCACGGCCAGGCGGTCGCACACGCGCTCCACCTCGGTGAGCAAGTGGCTGTTCAAGAACACGGTCATGCCTCGGTCGCGCAGGTGCAGGAGGATGTCGCGCACGTCCAAGCGGCCGAGGGGGTCGAGCGCACTGGTGGGTTCGTCGAGGAACACCACCTCCGGGTCACCGATCAGGGCCTGGGCCAAGCCCAGCCGCTGCTGCATCCCCTTGGAGTACTCGCCTATCCTGCGGTCGGCTGCATCCGCCAGGCCCACCAACTCGAGCAGGTAGGAGTCGTTGGGCTCCACGTCCGCAAGGCCCCCGTGGACGCCTAGTAGCTCGCGGCCGGTGAGCCAATAGGGGAAGCGGAAGTGCTCGGGTAGGTAGCCTAGCCGACGTTGCACGGCTTTCGTGCCCGGGCGGCCGCCCACCACCCGGACGCTCCCCGCCGTGGGTCGAACCAGTCCGGTGAGGATCTTGACGAGCGTCGACTTGCCCGCGCCGTTCGGCCCCAAGAAGCCGAAGACGCTCCCGGCGTGGACGCGTAGATCCACCCCGGCCAGGGCCGCCGTGGAGCCATAGCGCTTCCTGATTCCTTGGCACTCGATCACGGCAGCGCCTGTCGCGACCGCGCGCGTCGCGGGAGCGTGCGGGGCTCCAACGCTCATCCGATCAGCCTCCGGCGCATGCTTCGCAACGCCAACTCCACGAACACCAACGTGGTGACCGCGACATAGGCCAACTCGAGCAGAGAGTGCATGCCCAAGCGGTCGAGCATCATGCCCCGGGTCAGGTCGATGGCGGAGGTGAGCGGCACCGCCCAAGCCACCGGTTGTAGCACCTCGGGAATGCGCGAGAGTGGGAAGAAGGCGCCCGTGAGCATCTGAGCGGGGAAGATGACACCGCTTAGGAAGAAGTTGAAGTACTCGGTCTGACGCACCTTGCTGGTGATGAGCAGAGAGATGGCTCCGAACTGCATGCCGATCAAGAACTGCAGGGCCAGTATGGCCGGAGCCCAGATCAAATCGAGCCTTCCGAAGATGGCCAGGCTGACCATCAGCGCCGCGGCGTTGATCACCGAGCGTGTCGCGCCCCAGCAGATCTCTCCCAGGCTCACCTCCTCGGGGTTCACCGGCGTGGAGATGATGGCGTCGAAGGTGCTCTGGAAGGCCATGCGGAAGTACGAGCCGTAGGTGCACTCGAAGGTCGCCTGCATGATGGAGGTGGTAACTATGATGCCGGGAGCCACGAAGGTGAGGTAGTCGACGCCGTCCATCTGGTTCACGTAGAAGCCCACGCCCAGTCCCAGAGCGAGCAGGTAGAGGTAGGGCTCGATGAGCGGCGGGAAGAGGTTGGTCTTCCACAACTTGACGAACACGTAGGCGTCACGGAACCACACGTGGCGGAAGCGGCCGCCGGCCGCCGCTAAGCCGCGCGGGCCGCGGGCGCCGCCTTCAGCGCGGCCGCGTTTGCAGGCCGCGGTGGCGGGGTCCACGGCGCCGGTCTCGGTGCCGGCGACGTGCGCTCCGGTCAGTCCGCGGGGGTCGCCCGGCGTTTCGTCGCGGCCGGGCGCCTCGTCGAGCGCCCCGCGGCGACTTGCGCCCGGGTCGCGCCCGGCCGCCTGGTCGCGCGCGCCCGCGCCGTCGCGGCCGGCCGACCCGTGGCGTTCACCGGGTGCGTTGGCGGCCGTCATTCGCGGATCTCCCGGCCGGTGAGCTTCAAGAAGACGTCTTCCACCGAGGCCGGGCGCAGGCGGGTCTCGCGCTCCGGATAGCGGGCGACGAACGGTGCGAGCTCCTCGCTCGAAGCACCGTAGAGGTAGAGGCGCTGACCGCTTCTCTGGCAGGCCATATCGGGACGCTCGTCGAGGATCTGCCGCTCGGTCTCTTGGTCGGCGACGATCTCGAGAACGAACTCACCCACGTGACGCCGCACCAACTCCGTCGGCTTCCCGCTGGTGACGATGCGTCCGCGGTCCATGATGTACAGGCGATCGCAGAGCTTCTCGGCCTCCTCCATGTAGTGAGTGGTGAGGAGGAAGGTGAGGCCTTGGTCGCGGAGCTCCAGCAGCCGGTCCCATATCAGGTGGCGCACCTGCGGGTCGAGCCCGGTGGTCGGCTCGTCGAGGATCACGATATCGGGGTCGTTCAGCAGCGCGCGGGCGATCACCAGACGGCGCTTCATGCCGCCCGAGAGGTGCATGATCACCGTGTCCCGCCGGTCCCAGAGTTCCATGAACTCCAGCGACTCCTTGGCCCGAGCCTTGACCTCCGGGCCGCGCAGCCCGAAGTAGCGCGCGTAGATCATGAGGTTGTCCCACACCGAGAGGTCCGGGTCGAGGTTGTTCTCCTGGGGCACGACTCCCAATCTCGACTTGATGCTGCGGGGGTCCGCCAAGACGTCGGTGTCGAAGACCGACAGGTTGCCGGCGGTCGGTTCGGCCAGACAGTAGATCATCTTCATGAGTGTGGTCTTGCCCGCGCCGTTCGGCCCCAGGAATCCCAGGAAGTCGCGCGGCAGAACATGGAAGTCCACGTCGTTGACCGCCACGAGGTCGTCATAGCACTTGAACAGACCCCGAGCCTCGATCAGAGCGTGCGTGCGGGTGGGAGTCGGCATAATCACCATGGTACCAGTGCGGCCGTGGAAGCACCCGCCTTGACGTCGGGGCCCGCGG
>DASRMJ010000083.1:0-7023 GCA_035647995.1 Thermoleophilia bacterium
TCCCGAAGGAAGTCCATCTCTTCTCCGGCCAGAAGCTTGTCCAGAAGGGCGCCTGGTGTCAGGATGGAATCGGCCATCGTCGTGTCTCCTCTCACGGTGCGGTTGGTAGCCACACCTACAGGAACACACGATGGCCTTTCTCTGCAAGGAGGTCGTCACCCGGCTCTTGCTCCCTCCGTTGTTACACCACGTCCGGGGACACTATCCATGCGCTGGCGGGGAGTCGGTCCCGATCACGGGTATCCCGACGCCGCCGCCCGAGCAGCACACGGTCCCTTTCGCGTACTCGCCGCCTCACCCGGACATTGGCCCGGTATCTGAGGTGGCCGTGAACCCGCGGTTCACTCTTCGGTCTGATAATCCACACAGACGAGAATGTGCTTCTTGAGTTCCGGGCGGCGGGCCTTCTCGGAGGCAAGGGGAGGGGCGGTCTCTCCTGGTCATCAATTGCGAGCAAGTGGGGGCCGTCCTTGCTTTCTGACGGCCGTGGGACGAGGGCCTGTCGACCACAAACGCGAGGCGGATCCCCCCGTCTGTGGCGTATCAAATACTGATTCCTGCTTCCCCTACGCTTCCCCGAAGTGCAAGATCCATAGTTCTCCCTGCTCACGCGGGATTCACATCTGATTTCTACTCAGCAGGTTGGGGGTTCGATTCCCTTCGCCGGCTTCGCGCTTGTTTGGCGGCTACTTCTCTATATAGCCATTGAAGTTCTTGACCGACCGGGGGACCACCTGCTAGCATGAGGTCAATGACGTGGGGGTTCTTGGGGGCTACCCTGGGGGGGACGTTGCTCGACTGTGCGTGGTCGAATCCGGGCCGCGGCGCCGTCGACTTTGATCGACCCCTCACAATACCCTGAGCCTGGGGGCGACCATGGATTGACCCTGCCAGCACCTCACGGAGAGAGAGTTCCACCGAAGGTTGCAGTGACATGGATGTAGGGGGGTACGAATCGTGAGTAGAAGCAAGACTGTTCTCGCCGTCGGATTTATCCTGCTCGGGCTGTTCGTGGTGCTCGTAGGGTGCGGAGGGGGCGAGGCAGCGACGACGACCAGCCAGCCAGCCTCGGGCTCCGAGACCACGAGTTCCACCAGCGGGGAGACGGGCACTACCCAAGCTGCGATCGAAGCAGAGCTACCGGGCGTGCTGAGACTCGGAACGCACCCAATGGGGTCCACCTACAACGCTCTCGGCGCCGGACTGGCTACCGTCTTGAGCCAGAATACGTCCATTGAAGTCAAGGCCATTGCCACCTCGGGCCCTTCCGAATGGGAGCCCATGTTTGCGAGCGGCGACATGGACATGGGAGTGGCGAACAGTTTCGATAGCGGGATGGGATATCTGGGTCAGAGCGACTACGCCGACATCTCCAACGGCGAAGGGTTTCCGATCCGACTTATCACGGTGGGTTCTTTGAACCGGGTGGGAGTGGTCGTCCCCAGGGACTCCGACATCAAGACGGCAGCCGATCTCAAGGGCAAGAGGTTCGTGGGCGAGATCACGGGAAGCGCTGGTATCACCGCCATGGCGACGGCCTACCTGGCGAACCAGGGACTGTCCCCGAGCGACGTCAAGATGGTGGCTGTTCCCGGGATCGCTGACGGAGTGAGGGCGGTCATCGAAGGCCGAGCAGACGCTACGACTGTCGCCTACGGGACCCCGATGGTCCAAGAACTCGACGCCTCGAAGGGCGCACGCTTCATAGGCATCGATCCTTCCCCGGAAGCGATGGCTCGACTCCAGGCTATCTTTCCCGCGAAGGCGGTGGAGGTGAAGCCGGGGGCCAATGCTGTCGGGATAGCTGAACCGATCTTCCTCATGGGCTACGACAACTACCTGGTCGCCCGGGCGGACCTGTCAGATGCCGCGGCCTACGCGGTCACCAAGGCGCTTTGGGAGCACCAGGCAGAGTTGAAGCCGATCCACGCCGCCTTCACCAGCTGGACCACGGACCGCTACGTCTCGGACGCTGCGACCGTGCCCTATCACCCGGGCGCCATCCAGTTCTACAAGGAGGTAGGCGTCTGGACCTCGGCCATGGATGAGCTCCAAGAGAGACTCCTGAGCGCCAAGAAGTAGCAGGACTGGGAGACTCGTCAGAGAGAGGGGACCCGGGGCTCCGGGTCCCCTCTGTCATCCATCAGCGCAAAGCAGGGGGGGCTTCTTGCCGGCAGAGGAGAAGAGCCGTTTCCGGACTCTATCGGGTCCGTGGCACAAGGCGGAGTGGGTCTTGGGAATCGCCGTTCCGGCGGCGGGGATGTTCTTCATCCTCGACGTGCCCATGTATCTCACGGGGAAGTCGTTCTTCACCCAACAGTACCTTGGCCTGTTCCTCGGACTGGTTCTGGCGCTCGCCTTTCTGCTGCTGCCGATGTCGAAATCCGCTCCTCGGGACCGCGTCCCCTGGTACGATCTGGTGTTCGCCGTAGCCTCCTTGGCTGTCGGGGCATATGTGCTCTTCTTGTATCCTCAACTGATACGGACTATGGGGATCGTCTCGCCTGACAAGATCGTCCTCGGCCTTCTGGCGATCTTCTTGGTCTTGGAGGCCACCAGACGCGTGACAGGGTGGCCTCTCACGATCATCGTGCTCGTCTTCATCGCGTACGGCCGGTATGGCTACCTGCTCCCCGACGTCGTGGCCGGTTCCGATGCCAGCTGGGGGCGCCTGATCAACCAGCTCTTCCTAGGCTCCGGCTCACTCTACGGCATCGCACTCCGGGTCGCAGCGCTCATCGTCTTTGCGTTCGTCTTTCTGGCGCATGGCCTGTTCGGCTACGGCGGCGGCGACTTCTTGTTCGGGGTGGCTCAGACTTCCATGGGCCGGTACAGGGGAGGACCGGCCAAGATGGCCGTTCTTGCCAGCGCCTTCTTCGGGATGCTCTCGGGGAGCGCCGTGGCGAACGTGGCTGGTACGGGGACGATCACGATCCCGCTCATGAAGAAGAACGGCTACTCTCCCGAATTCGCCAGTGCGGTGGAGGCGGTAGCCTCCACCGGCGGGACCCTCACGCCTCCGGTCATGGGCGCTGCCGCCTTCATCATCGCCGAGTTCCTGGGCGTCGGCTACTCCGAAGTTGTGATAATCGCCATCGTGCCCGCCGCACTGTACTACCTGGGTCTGTTCATTCAGATCGATCTCCGCGCAGTCAAGAAAGGCCTGAAAGGGTTGCCCAACGTCACGCGGTTACCGGTGGGGCAATTGTTCACGCAGGGTTGGCTGTACCTAGCGGCGCTCGGAATCCTGATGTACGGCTTGTTCTTCCTGTACCTGCGTCCCGAGGTCGCGGCGCTCTATGCGCTGGGCACGCTGATCGTGCTCGGCAGCGTGAGCAAGAGGACGCGCCAGGGATTGACGGGGCTGCTCACCATTCTTCGGACCACCGGCCGGGGCATGCTTGAGATCACCGTCATCGGCGCGGCGGCCGGCATCGTCATCGGGGTGGTGAACTATACCGGCTTGGGTCTTTCGCTGTCGCGGCTGCTCACCGATCTGTCCGGCGGCAGTCTTCTCCTGCTGGCCCTCATGACCGCAGTGGCGAGCATCATACTCGGCATGGGCATACCGGTCACTGCTTCCTATCTGTTCCTGGCGGTGCTGGCCGCGCCGGCTCTGGTCCAGCGGGGCGTGCCGCCTTTGGTGGCCCATATGTTCATCTTCTACTTCGGCGCGTTTTCGTTCATCACCCCACCGATATGTCTGGCGGTGTTCACCGCGGCCTCCATCGGAGGGGCCAACCAGATGAAGACGGCCCTGCAGGCCATGCGGCTCGCCGTGGCGGGCTATCTCGTGCCGTTCATCTTTCTGTTCGATCGAGGGGTCGTCCTGCAGGGCACCCCGAGTCAGATCGCGGTCGGCGTACTCTCGGCGATCGCGGCGATCATCGCATTCTGCTTCGCGCTCGAGGGCTACTTCCTGCGCAGGCTCGGGTGGCGGAAACGGGTCTTGTACGTGGCCGCCGGGACTGCGCTGCTGATACCGGGTCACTGGTCGCTGAACGTGGTCGGGGGAGGGGCGATGGCAGGTTTGATGCTGCTGGATATGGTGTGGGTCCGCAAGCACGCGAAGGATTCACGAGTCAAGGCCATGGTGGGGAGCGAGAGCGCGTAGACCGCGACGGACGATCCGTGGGGGGAGTCTGCGCAGAAAGAAGAGGGCGGTATGGCACGAGATCTTCGAGAGTTCGTTAGGCAGGTCGAACGGGAGCTGCCTTCCGAGTACGTCAGTGTGAGCCGGAAGGTTCGTCCCACGAAGTTCGAAGTGACCGCCTTGCTCGAGACGTTGACCGAAGCGGGCCACTTCCCGATGGTGGAGTTCAAGAGCACGGAAGACGCCCATGGGAACGATGTAGATATCCCGATCGTGTCAAACGTATTCGCCAGCAGGAAGCGGTGCGCGCTCGCCCTCGGTCACGACCCCGACAAGCACAAGACCGAACTGAGCCTGGAGTACGCACGTCTGGCCGGGCGGACCATCGCCCCCGAGACGATCGACTCCTCAGAGGCTCCCGTGAAGCAGGTGGTGTTGCGCGGCGAGCAGGTGGACATGGGCGGCCTTCCGGTGGTCAAGCACTACGAGATGGACCTCAGCCCGGTCTACACGATGGCGCTCGCCATGAAGGATCCCGACACCGGCGCATACAACGTGTCTTTCATCAAGGGCTTCTACAAGAACGACCCCAGGAAGCTCGGCATCTCCATCCACTCGCCCCACCTGGAGCGGGTGCTGCGGAAATACGAGGAGCGCGGAGAGGCCGCCCCGGCAGCCTTCATCCTTGGACATCACCCGGCGTTCTATCTGGGTGCGCTGGCACTCTCCCCCTATGACAGCGACGACTATGCAACCATCGGCTCATTCATGCGAGAACCACTGCGGCTCACACCGTCGACCACTTGGGGCGAGGATTTCATGGTGCCGGCCGACGCGGAGATTGTCGTGGAGGGTGAGATTCCACCCGGGGCCCGTGAGGTGGTGGACCCCTTCGGTGAAGTCACGCGTCACTATCAGGCCCAATGCCTGCGTCAGAGCATGCAGGTGAAGGCCTTGACCAGACGCACGGATGCCTATCTTCAAGACATCTTCTCCGGTCACGAGGGTCACTGGAACCTCGGCGGTATTCCCAAAGAGGGCAGCGTCTTCAATGCGGTGAACGCCAGGGTGGGCAACGTGACCGCCGTTCACATGCCCCACTCGGGCGTATCCCGCCTGGCCTGCTACGTTGCCATCAACAAGCAGAAGGAAGGCGACGGCAAAGTCGCCGGTCTGGCCGCGTTGCTCGAGTCGTGGACGTTCCAGGCGATCGTGGTCGTGGACGCCGATATCGACGTCTTCAACGAGAAGGAGGTGGTCTGGGCGCTGCTGACTATGGTCGATCCGCAACGGGACGTGACTTACGTGCGCAACATGAGCACCACCTTCACCACGGCCATGGGACACAACAAGGTGGTCATCGATGCGACCAAGCCCCTCGACCGCGCCTTCCCCACTCGCTTCCGGGTGCCTCCCGCCGCGATGGATGGCGTTCGTCTGGAGGATTGGATTGACGATTGGACCGGAAGGAGCGTGGACTGAATGGATAAGGTGTTCTGGGTCACCTGCCCGGACTGTGCAGGGCGCTTCTTCTGCGATATGGAGTTGCGCCGCAGCGGCCACAAGCTGATCTGTCCGTTCTGTCAGAACGAGTTCCTCGACGAGGAGAGCCCCGAGATCGAGGAGTAGAGACCGGGCGCTACCGCGGGTGCATGGCCCGGAACGTTTCGCCGGCGGTCAGCACGGTAATCTATGGGCGAAACGAGAAACCAACCGGTCGCTTGACGAGCGTCACCGTCTCAACGTCGCCAGGGCCTCTCGTGCCCAGGAAGGGTTCTTGAGCTGGGCCCGCCCTACGCAGACGGCATCGAGGACCCCGTGACGTACCAGGTCGTCGGCGTAGGCGGGGGCGGTGATGCCCCCCACGGCCGCAACCGGGATGGCGACCGCCCGCTTGACCGCGGCACCCGCCTCCACGAAGTAGCCGGGTTCGGTGCGGTCGGTCGGCCTTGAACCGCAGAGTCCGCCGCTGCAGTCGATGAGGTCCACGCCCCAGTCCTCCAGATGAGCGCCGATCGCGGCCGCGTCCGCCGGGGTTATACCGGAGACGGGCGCGTCGTCCGCCCCCAAACGGTACATGAGCAGTCCGTGCCCGAGTTCGCGCCGGACGGCTTCGAGCGTCTCTCTGATCAGACGGAGCCGGCCCTGCAGGTCTCCACCGTAGGCATCGTCGCGATGGTTGGTGTAGGGGGGCATGAACTGGTCGAGCAGGTAGCCGTGGGCTCCGTGCACCTCCACTCCGTCGAACCTCGCCGCCCGCGCCCGGCGCGCGGCGGCCGCGAACAACTCGGGGATCGCTTCGATCTCCTCGATTCCCATCGGGCGGGGCTCCTCCTTGTCGCCGGGGACGACGACGCCCGAAGGGCTGACGGCCGTGGCGCCGGTCGCTTCGCGGGGACTGCGGGCTCCGGCATGGGTGATCTGGATCACCGCAGCGGCGCCGCCCTCATGGATGGCGTCGGCGATGCGGGCGAGTCCCGCCACGTGGTCGTCGCTCCAGATGCCCAGCTGATGGCGGTCGACGCGGCCTGTGAGGGTCACGTAGGCGTGCTCCGCCGCCACCATGCCCGGACCTCCGGCCGCGTGCCGAGTGTAGTGGTCGACGAGCGTATCGGTGACGTAACCGTGATCGTCGGCCTTGTTGTTGGCCATGGGCGGCATGATGATGCGGTTGCGGAGGTGCGGCCCACGCTCCGATCAGTCTCTGGTCAGTTCGTGCCGAACACACCGGTCAGTCTGCGCCGAACACGCCGGTCAGCTACGGCCGATACCGGTGGTCAGTTCGGCCGAAATACGCACCATCCGCTCTGGGAAGGCGGCCACCAGGGGCAGGTGCTCCGCGTGACTCACCCGCATCTCGTCGAGCAGGGACCTCGCGTCGTTCATGGCTCACGTCCTCGACACTCCGTTGTACTTATACTATGATACAA
>DASRMJ010000084.1:0-2416 GCA_035647995.1 Thermoleophilia bacterium
GCGCTAATCGAATCGGTATGGAGGAGTAGATGCTTGAGTACGAAATGCCGAACACCGCGGCTGCGGCCGTTGTCTGGAAGTGTTTCTCTCAACGTTCCGAAGTCACAGTTCGGGAAGGTTCGACCGCACACCAGTTTGGAGTAGCGGTTTCTAGGAGATATCATGGGGATATCTACAACGGCGGTATCGGCGAGCGCCAACTAGAGCGGAGGAATCATCATGACGAGTGAACGCCAAGCCCGGGCGCTGAGCGGCTGGATCCCGCTGCCGTTCACCATCGCGCTGTACGTCGCCGCGTTTTGGCTCATGCTCGCCTCGGGAACGGGTGGCTGGATGCTTCTGCTTGAACTCGGCCTGCTGGCGCTCGCGGTTCTCTCATCCTTCGGCTACTTCACCCTGCAGCCCAACGAGGCACGCCTGCTCATCCTCTTCGGCCACTACCAGGGCACGACTCGCCAGGGCGGCTTTCTGTGGGGCAACCCGTTCTTCTCGAACGGCCCGGGCGGGCAAGCCAGAACGTTCGGCAGGTTGCGGGAAGGCTCCGGCGGGGGGCAGGACACACGCGGTCTGCGCCGGTACAAGCTTTCGCTGCGGGCGCGTACCCTGAACGGCGACAAGCTCAAAGTCAATGACCGCGCTGGCAACCCCGTTGAGATCGCCGCGGTCGTTGTGTGGCATGTGCGGGACACGGCGCGCGCGGTCTTCGACGTCGACGACTTCGAGGGTTATGTGAGGATGCAGAGCGAGACCGCGCTCCGTCACCTGGCCACCGCTTACGCCTACGATCACGGAGAGGGCGGCGAGAGCGAGATCACGCTGCGCGGCAACGTCGACGAGGTCTCCCAGGCTCTCAAGGTGGAGCTCCAGGAGCGCCTGGGCAAGGCGGGAGTAGAAGTCGACGAGTCGCGCCTCACCCATCTCGCCTATGCACCCGAGATCGCCCAGGCGATGCTCCGCCGCCAGCAGGCCGAGGCGGTCATCGCCGCCCGCCAGAAGATCGTCGAGGGTGCGGTGGGCATGGTCGACCGGGCGCTCTACCTGCTAGGCGAAAAGAAGCTGGTCTCGCTCGATGAGGAACGCAAAGCGGCCATGGTGAGCAACTTGATGGTCGTGCTCTGCGGCGAGTCACAGGTCAATCCGATCGTCAACGCCGGGACACTGTATCAATGAGAGCGCGGGCACACCGAGTGCGAACTGCCACAGCGAAGGGCGCCTGATGGCACGCAAGCAGTTTCCCCTGCGTATCGATCCCGAGCTGTGGCAGGAGCTCGAGAAATGGGCCGCCGACGACCTGCGCTCGGTCAACGCCCAGGTCGAGTGGTTGTTGCGCGAGGTAGTGCGTAAGCACCGGGGCAGTCGCCCCAGGCGAGATCAAGATCAAGCCGGCCGCCTTCCCGCAGAGGAGTGCGAGTGCAGTGCTCCCCCGATTTCAAGCCACCAGTTGTAGTTGTCGAGCCCGGTACCCGGCCGGGCTCAGATACTCAAGACTCTGATGCGGTCGCTCTTCGTTGTACCAGCGGATCCACTCCCTGATCGCCCGACGTGCCTCGGTGAAGTCGACGAACAGATGCTGCCAGACGCACTCCTCCTTGAGACTCCGGAAGAAGCGTTCAATCATGCCGTTCTGTTCCGGGGTGTAGGGGGTGATGAACTCCTGACGGAGGCGGTAGTCCCGAAGCGCGGCCCGGAAGCGACGACTTTGGAAGATGAGTCCGTTGTCGCTTCTCACAACGGGGGTCGCTCCCTCAGGACGGAGCGTCCCGAAGCGTCCGATGCAGGCTTCTTCCAGAGCGCGCTCTGTTTCTTTGGCGCGGCCGCGAACGGAGAACTCATACCCCACGATCTCGTAATGGTGCTAGCCCCACACTCCGGAACTGGCCTCGGCTTTGCGCTCGCACGGCGGATTCTCGTCGGGCCGGGTTTAGACCGCGGCGGAAGCACCCGTGCAGGAGCCTCAGGCCAGCCCGTAGCACGCCGATGAACCCGCCAGGCACCTACTCGTGGCGAAGCTCTCTCCCCAGGATCCTCTCCACGTCTTGCACCTTGCCCTCGAGGCGGCCGGTGGCTCCGGCGCGGTCGTCGATGGCGATGTGTGTCACCACCCGCGGCGCCTTTTCCCGCATGTAACGGTGGCAGCTCATGATGAGCTGCATGACCTCGGCCTCGTCGCCCTCGATCGTGGTCTGCATGGCGCCCAGCTTGAAGGGAAGCCCGGAGGCTTCGATCAGCGGCATCATCCCCGCTACAAACTCGCCCAGTCCTTCTCCAACACCAGAGGGAGCAACAGAGAAACTGGCCAGCATGATGGACCTCCAGTCCTCTCGGAATGATTCCGCCTACGGCGCATCCGCCGCGCGGCCCTATCGGGCTCAGTGAACCACGTCTAGGTCAGGGCGTCCACCAAATCCAGATTACG
>DASRMJ010000085.1:0-8217 GCA_035647995.1 Thermoleophilia bacterium
GGCCAATTCGCTGGCCGGCGTGCTGGCGGGGGCGCGGCAGGTGGAATGCACCATCAACGGCATCGGTGAGCGCGCTGGCAATGCCGCGCTGGAAGAGATCGTGATGGCGTTGAAAGTGAGGAAGGACATCATGCCCTTCGCAACCAATATCAACACCACCTTGCTGTCGAAGGCCTCCAAGCTGGTATCGAACGTCACCGGCTTTCCGGTCCAGTACAACAAGGCCATCGTGGGCAAGAACGCCTTCGCGCACGAGTCGGGCATCCACCAGGACGGCGTGCTCAAGGAGCGCACCACCTTCGAGATCATGCACGCGAAGGATATCGGTCTGGGCGACTCCGACATCGTCCTGGGCAAGCACTCCGGGCGTCACGCCCTCAAGTCGCGGTTGGCCGAACTCGGAATCCACCTCTCGGGCGACGAGCTCGACGAGGCCTTCCGGCGCTTCAAGGATGTGGCCGACAAGAAGAAGCAGGTGACAGCCATCGACCTGGAGGCGTTGGCCACCGAGGAGATCCGCGAACGCGAGGATCTCTACAGTCTCACCCGCTTCTACGTCTCCGCCGGCTCGGAGATCATCCCCACCAGTCAGGTGCAGGTGGTGCGAGAGGGCGCTGAGTGTCACGGGAAGGCCTTCTCCGGGGGATCGGTGGAGTCGATGTTCTTGGCCATCGACGACGCCGTGGGGATCTCCGGCAGGCTCCAGGACTACCGCGTGCGCTCTATCAGCTCAGGCAAGGACTCGCTGGCCGAGGTGCGCGTGGTCGTCGAAGTGGAGGGGAAGACGTTCGCGGGCCAGGCGGTTTCCATCGACGTGCTGGAAGCCTCTGCGAAGGCCTACATGCGGGCTCTCAACAACGTGGCCCAGCAGCGGGAAGCGAGCGGCGCGAACCCGGAGCGTGTGTTCTAGTTCTTCAGCGGCGCATACAGGTCTGCCTGCCGGCGGGAGAGGTCCGGTTCGGTCGCTGGGTCGGCGCCTGGTCACCGGATGGCAAGATCCGGCGATCCACCACGTCTGCTACCATGAAGTCCCGTTTGTAGCACGCTCGCTGGCTGCCGTGCGGGTGGTGCCCGGCGTCGATGATTGGAAGGGGAGAGGATGAGTCGAGGTCCCGAGGGTGCCCACTCAGAGGGTGCACCGGCAGGCGAACCGCCTCGGATCGCCGACATCCGCGCGATCGAGACCCGGGGATTCGGGTGGGTAGACCGGCTCCCCTACAGCATCCGTGTGCTGCTCGAGAACGTCCTGCGCCATGAGGGCAATGGGGTCACCACCGAGGAGCACGTGCGCGCGGTGGCCGCCTGGCAGCCGAACGCGGACGAGCGGGCCGAGATCCCGTTCATGCCTTCGCGCGTGTTGCTGCAGGACTTCACCGGCGTGCCCTGTGCGGTGGACCTGGCCGCGCTACGCTCCGAGGTGCGCCGCAAGGGTGGGGAAGCGGGAGTCGTGAGCCCTCAGGTCCCCGTCGACCTGGTGATCGATCACTCGGTGCAGGTAGACCACGCCGGCAGTCCCGAGGCCTACGAGCTCAACGTCGCCCTCGAGATCGAGCGCAACCGTGAGCGCTATTCGCTCCTCGCTTGGGCGCAACGCGAGTTCGACGACTTCACCGTGGTGCCCACGGGCACCGGCATCGTGCACCAGATCAACTTGGAGCACCTCGCGGCCGTGGTCCACTCGCGCACCATCGATGGCGAGTCGTGGGCCTTCCCCGACACCGTGGTGGGAACGGACTCTCACACCACCATGATCAACGGCTTGGGTGTGCTGGGCTGGGGGGTGGGCGGCATCGAAGCCGAGGCGGTGATGCTCGGTCAGCCCTACTTCATGCTGTTGCCCGACGTGGTGGGGGTGCGTTTGGCCGGCGAACTGCCCCTCGGCACCACTGCCACCGACCTGGTCCTCACCATCACGCGGACCCTGCGTGAAGTGGGCGTGGTCGGCCGGTTCGTGGAGTTCTTCGGACCCGGCCTTGCGCGCCTGACCGTGGCTGATCGGGCGACTATCGCCAACATGGCTCCCGAGTACGGCGCCACCTGCGGATTCTTCCCCGTCGACCAGCGCACCATCGACTATCTGGTGGCCAGCGGCCGAGAGCCGGCGCATGCGGAGTCGGTGCGCGAGTACTGTCGCCGGCAGGGACTGTTCCGTGAAGACGGCGGGGCTGAACCGGAATATTCGCGGGTGGTGGATTTCGACCTGGCCCAGGTCCGGCCGAGCCTCGCCGGCCCGCGTCGGCCGCAAGATCTCCTGCCGCTGGGCGAGGTCGCTCGGAGCTTCCGGGGTTCGCTGGCGGCGCTCGCCGCAAGCGCAGGGCGGGCGGACGTCGACGTCTGCTCGGTCGAGGTCGACCTCCCCGACGGGTCTTCCGATCGCACCTTCACCCTGAGCGACGGTGCGGTCGTGATCGCCGCCATCATTAGTTGCACCAACACCTCGAACCCGTCCGTCATGCTGGCGGCGGCGCTCTTGGCCCGGAACGCCGTGCAGCGGGGGCTCCGAGTGCCTCCGTGGGTCAAGACCAGCACCGCTCCAGGTTCACGGGTGGTCACGAGCTACCTGGAGCGCTCGGGCCTCCTCCCCTACTTGGAGGCCTTGGGCTTTCACATCGTCGGCTACGGTTGCACCACCTGCATCGGCAACAGCGGGCCGTTGGCGGCGCCCGTGGCGGCCGCCATCGAGAGCGGATCACTCTGCACGGCGTCGGTGCTCAGCGGCAATCGCAACTTCGAGGCGAGGGTGCATCCGCTCGTCCGCTCGAACTATCTGGCGTCGCCCCCCTTGGTGGTGGCCTACGCGTTGGCCGGTTCGGTGGCGGTGGATCTTACGCAGGAGCCTCTCGGACACGACGCCGCCGGGATCCCCGTGTACTTGGTGGACATCTGGCCTTCGGAGGAGGAGGTGGCCCAGGTGGTGGCCGGATCGGTCTCGCCCGAGCAGTTCAAGGACCGGTATGCAGACGTCACCACCGGCGATGCCGCGTGGCAGGCTCTGGAACCGCCCGCCGGTGACCTCTACGCGTGGGATCCCGACTCCACCTACGTGCGGGAGCCGCCCTTCGTCGTCGATCTTCAAGCCGGGCCCACACCCGTCTCGGATATCGCAGGGGCTCGGATCCTGGGCATCTTCGGCGACTCCGTCACCACCGACCACATCTCGCCCGCCGGCGCCATTGCGGCGGAGTCCCCCGCGGGTCGCTACCTGATGGAGAAGGGCGTCGAACCGGCCGACTTCAACACCTACGGTTCTCGGCGGGGCAACCACGAGGTCCTCGTGCGCGGCACCTTCGCCAACGTGCGCATCCGCAACCTCATGCTCGACGCGAAGACGGGCGGGTGGACGATCCACGTTCCCTCGGGGGAGACCCTGACTATCTTCGAGGCGGCCGACCGCTACCGCTCGGAGGGCACGTCCCTGGTGGTGCTGGCGGGCAAGGAGTACGGCACGGGCAGTTCGCGCGACTGGGCGGCCAAGGGCCCGGCGTTGCTGGGAGTGCGGGCCGTGATCGCGGAGAGCTTCGAGCGCATCCACCGCAGTAACCTGGTGGGGATGGGGATCCTCCCCCTCCAGTTCGAGTCCGGACAGAACGCCGCGACTTTGGGCCTGACCGGGCGCGAGACGATCGACATCACCGGCATCGCCGGGGGAGACCTGGTTCCCGGCGGCCGCGCGCACGTGCGCGCGGCCGCCCCAGGGCACGAGGTGTCGTTCGACGCCATAGTCCGCCTCGACTCCCCGGTCGATGCGGAGTACTACCGTCACGGAGGCATCTTGCCGAGGATCCTCCGCCTCATGATGGAGCGCGGTCGTGAGACATCCTGAAGTTCGCCTGTTACATACCGCCGGCTGTTCGCCCGACAACACTGAGGCTGCACGCGCCGCTCTCGAGGTGGCCCTTGTCGAAGCGGGGCTCCCTGCGGGCGGGTACCGCATCGTCCTCATCAGGACTGAAGAGGAAGCCGTCGAGCAGGGCTTCGTAGGGGGCCCCGCCATCTTGGTGGACGGAGTGGATGTGGACCCTGCGGTCCGCGGCATGAAGGTGGGCGGCCTGGGCTGTCGAGCCTACTTCACGGCCGATGGGATCAGCGGGGCTCCCCCTGTTGAGATGATCGAGGCCGCGCTGCGCGGGGCGATGGCGGAGTAACTGCGCGCACGGGGAGAGGAAGTCCAGCGGGACCGACGTTGCGCAATATGATAGATGCAACGCACATTGCAGAGCAGCCTCGGGAGCGCCTGAAACCTACGTAGCATCCGGATAGTCTCCTCGCGGGGCCGGCCCCACCAGGCCCGCGATCGAGCAGGCGTTCGATCAATACCCCGCGAAGTTCTCCAGCACCATCTCCTGACGGCTCACGCCGCGTCCGGTCAAGAGTTCCGTCATCGCTGCAACCATGGCCGGCGGGCCGCTGACGTAGTACGTCCACCCGGCGTCGTTGCCAAGTTCGGCGTCCAGGATCTCGTTCCGGATGAAGCCGCGGTGGCCTTCCCAATCGGGCTGAGGGTCGGAAAGCACGTGCGCGACCTTCAGGTTCGGGAGTTGAGCGCTGAAACTCTCGAGTTCCAAGCGGAAGGCGATGGAATCGTAGTCCTTGTTGCCGTATAGCAGCGCCACCTCACGATGGTCGCCGGTGTCGGCCATGAGGCGGAGGATACTGCGGATGGGAGTGACGCCGATGCCCCCGGTGATGAAGGCCACGCGCTTGGCCTCGCCGCGAAGGGTGAACTCGCCGAACGGCCCCTCGATCTCCACTTCCGTCCCTACCGGGAGCGCGTCGAGCGCGTTCTTGTATTGCGACCCCGTGAGGCGCGTGGTGAAGTCGAGGTAGCCCTCGGTGGGGGAGCTGGAGTGAGTGAAGTGCTTGGTCAGGTAGCCGTCGCCCTCGGGGATGGTCAGCACGAACCACTGGCCCGCCGTGAACACATACTGCTTGATGCGTTCGAATCGGAAGGTCTTGACGCCCTCGACACGCGGGATCCTGTCTACAAGTCTGGTGCTGAACGTCATACTCTTCACTGTTGACCCTCCTCGACGGCGCTTCGCTCGGAGTCCCCGCATGTTCGCCGAGGATGCGTCCGTGGTCCACGGTGGTTCTTGTCCGACCAGGATACAATGGAAGTCATGCCTACGGAACCTCGCATGGCCTCGCGGAAGATAGTGGGTCTCGCGGCCTGCGCATCGTACGAACGGGACGTGGTCATCGCGGCGCTCCGGAAGAGCCTCGAGCCGCTTGGCGGGATGCAGGCGTTCGTGGCACCGGGGGAGCGCATCGCCATCAAGCCCAACCTGCTGCTGGCGGCCCACCCGGACTCCGCGGTCACGACGCACCCGGCGGTCGTCGAGGCGGTGGCGGCTCTGGTTGTCGAGTGTGGGGCACACCCTGTGGTGGTGGAGAGTCCCGGTGCCGGGATCCCCTACTCCATGGCGACTCTCCGTCGAGTCTACCGTCGCACGGGGATGCTGGAGCTGTCCGAGCGCACGGGTCTTGAACTCTCGTTCGACACCTCCTCCTCCCGGGCCGTGACGCATCCGGAGGGCCGGGTGACCAACCGCGTGGACGTGCTCGTGCCCATCCTGGAGGCGGACGGGGTCATCTCTCTGCCGAAACTCAAGACCCACTACTTCATGACCTACACGGGCGCGGTCAAGAACCTCTTCGGGGTGGTGCCGGGGCTCGCCAAACCCGGCTACCACGCGCGGCTGGCGGACGCCCGCCGGTTCGCCGACCTGCTGCTCGATATCTCACTTCTAGTGGCCCCACGTCTCTCGGTGATGGACGCAGTGCTGGCGATGGAGGGCGACGGCCCCGGACTCGGCGGATCGCCGCGCATGATCGGCGCTCTTCTCGCCGGCGCCGACCCCGTGGCGCTGGACCTGGCCGCCTGTCGACTGGTCGGCCTGCCGCCCGAGCGGGTGCCCACGCTGACGGCCGCGCGCGACCGCGGCATGTGGTCGGGCCGGTTCGACGACGTGCACCTGATCGGCGACGCTCTGGAGTCACTGCAGGTGAGTGACTTCCGCATCCCCGACCGATCCGCGGACGAGGTGGGGCTCGGGCGGGCGGCGTGGCTCGGCGGGGTGCTGACGCCAATCATGCGGGATCTCTTCAGCGCACGCCCGCGCCCCCGGGCCGGGCGCTGCACGGGGTGCGAGACGTGTCGCCGGGCGTGTCCCGCACGAGCCATCGAGATGCGAGACCGGTTGGCGGTTGTGGATGACGGGTCCTGCATACGCTGCTACTGTTGCCACGAGCTCTGCCCGGAAGCGGCGGTCGACCTCGAGTTCGGACGCGCCGCTCGCCTTGTGCGTACGTTGGGGCTTCGATGAGGATGGTCCGTGGACTCGCCACAGAGGGAGGAACCGACATAGGCTCGATCTACGACGAGACGTCGGACCCGGAGGTCGTAGTGCCGGGAATCGTGATGGTCGCCTTCGACATCGATGGCGTGATCCTGCGCGGGGGCACGCTCCTGCCGGGGGCGTCGCGGGCGGTGCAGGACGTGCTCGACCGCGGCCTGTCGCTGCGCTTCGTGACGAACAACTCCACCAGGCATCGGTCTGAGGTAGCCGCCGGACTCGCGGACCTGGGCCTGCCGGTGCAGGCGGACATGGTGCTCACTTCCGCGGCGGCCACGGCGGCGTGGTTGGCAGCGCGCATCCCCAGGGGCGCGAGGGTGCTGGTGGTGGGCGGCGCCGGTCTGGTGCGTGAACTCTACGAGGCGGGACTCGATGCCGTGCCCGCGTGCGCCGCGTCGGCGGCTGCAGCCGCCCCTGCCGCATCGGCCGCGCCGGCTACAACGGCGGCCACGGAGCCGTGGTTCCCCGGAGCCGCGGTACCGGCCACGGCCGCGGAGGTGCCGGCGCCCCCGCCGCCCGCCGTGGCGCTGTCCCCGGATGTTTCGCCGGCCGCGGTCGTGGTGGGTCTCGACGTGGGTTTCGACTACCGGACTCTGGCGACGGCGCAGCGGGCGCTCCTGGCGGGCGCCCTGTTCGTGGCCACCAATACCGACGCCACCTTCCCGGTCGAGGGCAGACTTCTTCCCGGGGCCGGGACCATAGTGGCGGCGGTGGCCACCGCCGCGGGCAGGAAGCCGGTTGTGATCGGGAAACCCGAACCGGGCTTGGCCGACGCGCTGGTGGCAGAGGCCGGAGGCCTACCCGGGGCCATCCTCTTCGTCGGAGACAAGTTGAGCACCGACGTCGAGATGGCGTCACGGGCGGGCATGCGGTCCGCTCTCGTCCTTACGGGGGTGACTGCGCGGTGGGAAGTCGACGCAGCGGAGGCGCCCCGCCCCGACTTCGTGCTCGAGACCTTGGAGGAACTCCCCGCGGTGCTCGCTCGTTTGGGCGCGGGGCCGGTTCTGCGGTAGTCTGAGCCATCGTGGACGGAATCTGGAGCGACTACACTCGAAGAGTCATCGGCCTGCTGTTACTGGCCGCGGTCTTCTTCGTGGTGTGGGCGGCTCGGGGCGTGCTCGCCCCCCTGGTGATGGCGCTCGTCCTTGCGTTCCTCATCGAGCCGCTCGTTGGGGGGCTCAACAGACGCCTACGGGTTCCCCGCTTCCTGGCTGCAGTCGCGGTCCTGCTGGTGCTGCTCGTACTCTTCCTTCTGGCCATCGCGGTGCTCGGTCCGATCCTCGTGGAGCAGTTCGGTCAGGTGCGCTTCAACGTGGACGACGCGGTCGACGGCGCCCTCGGATGGCTTCGATCCGTGTCTGAGTCCATGCGCAACCTAGATGTCTTTGGTTACGAGTTCGACCTGAACGCGTATGTGGACTCGTTCCAGCAGGGCCTGGAGCCCTCCGGCCTTGTGGGCTTCCTGCCGTCGGGCCAGCAGTTGTTCGGCTCACTGGACAACATCCTGTCCACGACCGCGGGCACGTTGGCGGGGTTCGCCTCGACCCTCGGGCGTCTGCTTCTCACCCTGTTCCTGACTCTCATTTACAGCCTCTACCTCGTGAACGACGGTCCCCGGCTCGCGCGGGCCGCCACCGCCCTGATCCCAGAGCAGCACAAGGGTGAACTGCAGGAGTTGCGCTGCTCGGTGGAGCGGGTGTGGCGCGCCTTCTTCAGGGGGCAGCTGCTGATGGTGACCATCTTCGGCGTCATGGTGGGGGGGAGCATGTGGGCGCTGGGGCTGCCCAGTGCGCTTATCGTGGGGATCATGGCCGGCGTCATGGACCTCGTGCCCACGCTCGGGGCGTTGGTGGCGGGGGGG
>DASRMJ010000086.1:0-19746 GCA_035647995.1 Thermoleophilia bacterium
GTCCTTGATCTTGCCGATCAGCAGCTCGATTGCGGCGTTCGGATCGAGGGCATGCAGGACCGACCGCAGCTTCCAGACCATCTTGGCCTCCGCCGGCTCCATGAGCAACTCTTCGCGACGCGTGCCCGACTTCTCGATGTCGATTGCCGGGAAGATCCGCTTGTTCGCCAGCTGGCGGCTAAGATGGACCTCCCAGTTGCCGGTGCCCTTGAACTCTTCGAAGATGACCTCGTCCATACGGGAGCCCGTGTCCACGAGCGCCGTCGCCAGTATGGTGAGCGAACCGCCTTCTTCGATGTTCCGAGCGGCCCCGAAGAACTTCTTCGGGGGGTAGAGTGCGGCGGAATCCACGCCGCCCGATAGAATACGGCCGGAGGCCGGGGCGGCCAGGTTGTAGGCCCGTGCAAGACGCGTGATCGAGTCGAGCAGCACGACGACGTCCCTGCCCACCTCCACGAGGCGCTTGACCCGCTCCAAGACCAGCTCGGTCACCTGCAGGTGGTTCTCCGCGGGCTGGTCGAAGGTGGAGCTGACGACCTCGCCGTTCACCGACCTCTCCATGTCGGTGACTTCCTCCGGCCGCTCATCGACGAGCAGCACGAGCAGGTGCACCTCTGGGTTGTTCTCGGAGATCGAGTTGGCAATCTCCTTCAGGATGGTGGTCTTGCCGGCCTTCGGCGGAGACACGATCAACCCGCGCTGACCCTTGCCCACGGGGCAGATGAGGTCCATGAGGCGAGGGGCGATACGGTTGGGAGTGGTCTCGAGACGCAGCCTCTCGTCCGCGAAGAGCGGGGTGAGCTGATCGAAGCTGGGACGGTGACGCGCCTGCTCGGGGTCGAGCCCGTTGACCGTCTGGATCTTGAGCAAGGCGTGATACTTCTCGTTGTCCTTGGGCGTGCGCACCTGGCCGTTGATCTCATCGCCGCGGCGCAGCTTGAAGCGCCGGATCTGCGAGAGCGACACGTAGATATCGGAGTCCGACTGTGTGTACCCCTGGGTGCGCAGAAACCCGAAACCGTCGGGCAGCACGTCCAAGAGGCCGGTGCGATACTGCACACCGCGGTCCACGGATTGTTCACTCAGGATCTTCGAGATCAGATCCTGCTTCGAGTACTTCCTGAAGTTCTTGATCCCGAGCTCCGCCGCCACCACGTGCAGGTCGGATAGGAGCCTCGGTTCGAGCTCTGTCAGCTCCATTCGCCCTCCCTGGTCACAAGCTCGGTCATCTCATCGATCATCTTTCGTTCTCTCCATTCCTAGAGCCGGATCTCTCGGCGCGTGTCGGTGTTCAGATGTGTGGTCCTGACGAAGCGGACCTCGTTGCAGTGGTTGCACATGACCATGGAGTGAGTGCGGACGCCCCAGCCGAGGTACTGCACCCCGTCCAAGAACTCACCGCTCGTGACCCCGGTAGCCGCGAACAGGACCTCACCACCCACCATGTCCTCAGTCTTCAAGGTCATCTCGATGTCATCGATGCCGTGATCGCGGGCGGACTCCACCTCGCGGCGCGACAAGGGCCAAAGGCGCGCCTGGATCTCGCCACCGAGGCAGCGCATGGCCACGGCCGTCAGCACCCCTTCGGCCGCCCCCCCGATACCGATATACAGTTGGTCGTTCGTGCGGTCGACCGCCACGGCGATCCCGGCTGTCACGTCACCATCGGTGATCAACCTGATGCGGGCGCCGGCGCGACGGATCTCTGCTATCAGGTCGTCGTGGCGCGGCCGGTCGAGGACGATCACGGTGACCTCCTCCACGCTGCGACCGTAGATCTCAGCGATGGTGAGCAAGGTGTCCGTGACGCGCCCGTCGATATCCACGCGGCCTGCGGCCAAGGGGCCGACGACCAGCTTCTGCATATACATGTTGGGCATGGACATCAACTTGCCGGCGGTCGTGGCCGCCACGACACTCACCGCCCCGGATTGACCACGGGCCACGATGTCTCGCCCTTCGAGGGCGTCCACCGCGATGTCGCACAGTCGCCCGCCAACTCCCACCTTGTCGCCCGTGCGCAACAGAGCCGCATCGCCCTGGGCCTCTTCTCCTATCACCACGGTCCCGCTGATGGGCAGCTTGTTCAGGGTTCCCGACATCGCTTCGATAGCCGCCATGTCGGCCGCCGCCGCGTCTCCCCGCCCCATCCATCGTCCGGCGGCCAGCGCGGCGACCTCGGTCACGTGAACGAAGTCGTTGCACAAGCACCGCAAGCCCTCTTGGCTCTTCATTGAGGCCCCTCCACCACACCCGCCGCGTCCTCCGCGACGTCGATCAATTCGTACAGGGTGTCTACGGTGCTCGCGACCGCGTCGTCGATGTCCACGTTGTCCACCACGAGCGTGCCTTCCGCCCGAGCGCGCGACAAGATGAAATCCTGGATGCGCCGGATCTCGTCGAAATGCTCGACGTAGCGCGTGAAGGGTCGTCTGCCGTCGGTATCCCTCTCCCTCACCAGGAAGTGACTCATGTGTAGCTCGGCGTCGCTCACGGCCACGGTCACCGGCAGGACCACTGCCTCGCCCCAGGTGGTCGAGTCGAGGAAGCCCGGCACGAGATGCACACCCTCCACCACCATCGAGGTTCCTTCCTCCAGCGCACGGTCGATGACTGCCTTCACGCCCACGGAGACCATTTCGACCTGCTCCACGAAGGCGACCAGGTGCGGATCCAGGTTCTTCCCCACGGGAACACGGATAGCGGCCCCGGCGTTGAACGAGGAGTAGTGGATCGCGGGCATCAGTTGCTCTGAGAAGAACGTGCGCATGACCTGCCGTATGGAATCGGTGGAGATGAGCCGGACGATGCCCAGCCTGTTGGCGAGTTGACTGGCGATGGTGCTCTTGCCTACGCCCGTGGCGCCGCCGATCAAGACGATGGCCGGCTTGTGCATGACGCCCGACCTCGTCCACTTCTCGTAGCGAGCCAGATAGTCACTGCCCTCCATCTCGCCGAGCGCTCTGCCCACCAGCGCGTGAAGATGATCCACGGCGATGCCGAGCCCGCCCGCCTTGCGGATCCGCTTCTCCACCTCCATGGCCACCAGGTAGGCGCGATCGGGCGGCAGTCCGGTCGCGGTGAGCGACTGCGCGAGCAGTCCCTTGGAGAACGGGACTCCGTGGCCGTCGCTTACTATGCGGATGCCCGGCGTCTCCGAGTGCCCCCTCAAGGTCCCGGGAGTCATCGCCCCTCGAACCTGTCCACGGCCAGTCGGGCCAACTCACGACACAGTTCCGCCATCTCCCCGCGGCGGGAAGGTTCGACCTCCACAGGGATGTTGTCCATGAACACCGTCTGCACTCCGCGGGCTTCAGCCTCCTCAGCCACCACGTCGATCGCGGCGGCCTTGATCTCTGTCAGGAACACTTCGGCGGAGTGCGTCTCGGCCTTCGCGAGATCGTCCCGCAGCCTACCTCGGTCGGAGAGGTTCGCCGAGAAGGCGACGACCCGGCACCCGTACGTCTCTTCCAGGTGGCGGCGAAGCAGACCCTCCTGCACCGACGGAGCGGTGGAGAAGAGGGCGACTTTGCGGCCCGCCACGTCGCCGAGCGGTTGCGGTCGGAACACCACCGGGATCACGGGTATCCCCTGCTTTATGGATTCGATCTCAGCGACCATCCGCCTCACCTGCTCGACCTCCGCCAGCGGCTGCTCAGCCATCGTCACAACCACCGCATCACTCAACAAGACCCTGTACGTGCCGAGGTACCCCGCCACGTAGTCGAGTGGTTGGTGCGCACCCACGACGAGCAACCGGGCATCCGTGGCCACAGGAGGGATCGCGGCTCCGCTCCCCTCGAATATGGTGAGCGACGGACCAAGAGAGTTCGCGACCCGAGCCCCTTCGGCTACGTTCGATACGAAAGGCGCACCTGCCATCCCTCCCCCGCAGCGGCGACACCCCACGGTGGTCACGCGGCTGAGCGCGGCGTCCTCGAAGTGGTCTGAAGCCGCATGCCGCCCCGCCCGACTCCAAGCCAGAAGGTCACCGGCATCGAGGGCGCCCCCGGCTCCGTCGATCACTTCGGGGGCTGCGGGTCCGCCGCGCCCCATGGGGACGATCACTACTCCGCCCCGGCCGCCATCGAGCGTCCGGATGCCGCCCGCTCGCGACAGATCTTCTTGGATGGTACGCGCCGCGAAGCCACTGAGGGCGGTCTTGCCCACGCGCTTCGCCGTCCCGATGATCGACAGCGATGGAGACGTGGCAAGGTTTTCGAGCTTGGGGGGTGAGAAACGGAAATCAGACCCTTCGTACGAGACGTTCCGCGCCAACGCATGGCTGACTAAGCGGAACCTCTCCCGATAGCCTACCACAGGCTCGTCGCTGACGTCAACGATAGTCTCAGGGCGGTACATATCGATCACTTGCCCCAGGACTCCGACGATGTCGCCGTCCGAGGCGAAATGCACAGGCAACCCGTACACCTCCCGCGCCGTCCCCTCCGGACCGTCGTCGCCGCCGCCCCCGCCGATCTTCTCGCTCCCACCGAGGAAGACGGCGGCGAGGAACTCGAACCGGGACCCCAGTTGGACCAGCGCATCTACCACGACCGGGGGGTAGTGCTCCCCGTCGATCAGAGCCACCGCGGAGATCCGCGCTCCGCTGTCGGCCCTCCCCCCCACGGTCATGCGTCCGTAACGACCCGGTCGAGGTGGAAGTCGTGGCGCACGTAGGTGGTCGCTTCGCTGTCGAACTCCACGATCACCTCCCCTCCGTGAAAGGGGTAGTTCCGTGTGATCGTGACGCGCTCGCCGGCGATCTGCACGACGTTGTAGCAGGGCTTAGTGTTGCCCCGCAGGCGCAGGGTCGACACCGTCCCGGTGTTGACCACGAACATGTTCTCAAGTCGCCACGCGTAGGGCACGTGCTTGTGGCCGGATAGCACGAGGTCCACGCCCGAGGCGAGAAGCACCTCTAGGACGTCGCCCGCATCGTGCACAATGTTCCTCTCGCGCCCCGTCCCAGGCACGGGGAGCAGGTGGTGGTGAAGAGCGAAGATCTTGAAGTCGTCCGGATGCTGCGCGTAGCTCTCCTTGATCCAGGCGTACCTATGCCGACCCACCCGTCCGTAGTCGAGGTCGGGTTCCGTGGAGTCGATACCCAGCACGGTCACGCCTCCCTTCGAGATCTCAGAGTCGCGGCTGGAGAAGAGCCGTTCGAAGTGCATGTACCCGACATTGCGACTGTCGTGGTTGCCGGGCACCACGATGACGTCCCGGCACTCGAGGCGATCGAGGTACTCACGGGCCTCCCTGAACTCCTGACGGTATCCCATGTTGGTGAGATCACCGGTGAGCACGACCATCTCGGGAGCCAGGTCGTTGATCTCGACCAGAGTCCGATCGAGAAGGTTCGGGACAAAATACTGAGAGCCGCAGTGGATATCAGAGAAGTGCACTATCCGCATCGCACGGGTCTTCGACATGAAGGATCCTCTCGCTTCTCCAGAGCCCGACCCCACGGGGAGAGGGACTCTATTCCAGACGCAGCCGGCTCCCGCCGGTCAGCGATTGTCGCAGGCCGTCGGCCAGACCGAGCCCCACCTGTCTCAACGCCTCGCTCCTATACCCAAGCAGAAGCGACAACAGGTCACCGCCCGCGGTCGGTTCGAGGTACTCGACCCCGTAGTCGTCCGCCGCGATGCCGGCCGCCGCCGCAGCCGCATCCAACGCATCGGAGAACGAGCCTATCGTGTCGATGAGGCCCAGTTCGAGGGCTTGTTCCCCGGGATAGGTGAGGCCGGTAGCGAGTTCTCTCACCTGGTCGGCGTCGAGCCCGGGACGACCGGCCGCCACATCGGCGATGAACTGCTCGTAGATCATGTCGATCTGCGCCTGCAGCACGCGCTTCTCCTCGGCCGTCATCTCGCGGGCAGCGCTCCCGATGTCCTTGAACTCACCTTTCGTAAGGACCGTGTACCTCACGCCCAGTTTCTCGAAGAGCCCTTCCAGGTCCTGCGCGGTCAAGATCACGCCGATGCTGCCCACCTGCGACGAGGGGGCGGCCACGATCTCGTCCGCAGCGCTCGCCACGTAGTAGGCCCCCGATGCGGCGATGTCGGCCACCGACACGACCACGGGCTTGCTCATCTCGCGCACCGCTTGGTAGATCTCCCACGATGCCGCCGGACTTCCCCCTGGACTGTTCACGCGCAACACCACCGCGTCGATGCCGGAGTCGGCGTCGGCTTCTCGGAGCAGGTCGACGGCACCGATCGGGTCGATACCCCCCGACGAGAAGAGAGATCCGGAGCCCTCAGCCGAGATGACGCCGTCCAGCCGGATGACCCCGATCGTGCCGGAACCAGTGCCCCACGCCGCGGAGGACGATCCGCCGCCGCTGAGTAGAGCAGCCAACAGCACGGCATACCCGATCACGACCGCCAGCATCGCTCCCAGAGCTATCTTCCAGCCTCTTGACACCCGTTCCACCTCCAGCCGCGGCGCGGGGTCCGCGCCAAATCGGTCGTCCTAGAGCACCCGGATGGTCATAGGGCGGCTTCGCACGCACGCGAAACCGGCTATCGTCTCGATCGCGCGGAAGAAGTCCTTCTCGAGCGACGGGTAGGTGATGAACACCAGCTCGGCCCGATCGCCCTGACCCTTCTGGATCATGCTCTCGATAGACACCTGGTGCGCCCCGAACACCGAGGAGATCTGCGCCAACACTCCTGCCCGGTCCTCCACCTGCATGCGGATGAAGAATGCGGATTCCACAAGATCGTCCGACAGGAACTCCAGGTGCTTGTAGCACGAGCAGTTCTGCAAGAAGCCGGCCGCCTGCGTGCCGGCGATGGTCATCACGTCGCCCACTACAGCGGTGGCCGTGGGGTCGCCGCCTGCCCCGGGCCCGGTGAGCATGATCTCGCCGATGGCGTGCCCCTGAAGGTAGACGGCGTTGATCGAACCGTTGATGGAAGCGAGGAGGTGGTCGCGCGGGACCAGGGCCGGGTGCACCCGCACGCTGATCTTGCCGTCGATGAGACGGGCAGCCCCGACCAACTTGATGACGAACCCGAAGTCCTTCGCATACCGCACGTCCTCGAGCGTCACGTCGACGATGCCCTCATACGTGACGTCGGCCATGGTGACCCGCGAACGGTAGGCGATCGAAGCCAGGATGGCCATCTTGGCCGCGGCGTCACCGCCGCCCACGTCCGCGCTGGGGTCCGCTTCGGCATAGCCCAGTTCTTGCGCACGGGCCAGGGTGTCGGCGTAGCCGCCCTCGCCCTCGTACATCGCGGTGAGGATGTAGTTGGTGGTGCCGTTGACGATCCCGTAGACCGAGTGCAGGCCGGCGGCGATCATGCCCTCCCGCATCACCCTGATCACCGGGATGGCGCCGCCCACACTCGCCTCGAAGCGGAGCTGGCGTCCCTCCTCCCGCGCCAGGTCGAAGAGCGCGGCCCCCCTGTTCGCGATCAGCTGCTTGTTGGCGGTCACCACCTCCTTGCCCCGGCGTAGGGACTCCGACACGAACTCGAAGGCTCGGTCTATGCCACCGATGAGTTCGACCACGATGTCGATCTCCTCATCTCCGACCACGTCGTTGAAGTCGGCGGTGAAGAGACTCGCAGGGGCGTCCACGCCCCACTTGCTAGTGTCGATGTCCAAGATCCGAGACACCCGCAGATCTACCCCGGTTGCCTCCAAGATCGCAGGGCGCTCCTTCTCGATGAGACCGTAGACGCTCGACCCGATGGTCCCGAACCCCAGCAGACCTACTCGGACCTTGCGCTCCTCACCTTCCTCCATCCTGACCCCCTACCCGTCGAGCGGAAGTTGATCGGCCACGAGATCCGCGTAGGTCTCGCGCCGGATTATCACCCGGGCCTCCCCGTCTCTGACCATGACCACGGCGGGACGAGGGTTGCCGTTGTAGTTCGAGGCCATCGCGTAGCAGTATGCCCCGGTGGCAGGGATCACGACGATATCCCCGACACGCGGCTGGGCCAAGAGCGCGTCTTTGACCAGGATGTCACTGCTCTCGCAGTGCTTGCCCGCAACAGTCACGCGCGTCTCCGCCTCCGCCTCGGCGCGGTCGGCGATCATAGCTTCGTACTTCGCGCCGTAGAGCATGGGCCGGATATTGTCGCTCATGCCGCCGTCGACGCTCACATAGGTGCGGATGCCGGGGATCTCCTTGATGGTCCCCACCGTGTACGCCGTGACGCCGGCCTTCCCCACCAGGGAGCGGCCCGGTTCCACCAGCACGCGCGGCATGGGCAGACCCACGCGCTCCATCTCCTGCTTCACTCCACCCACCTTGCAGTCCACGTAGGCGTCGATGGTAAGCGGCGCGTCTTCCTCGGTGTATCTGATACCCAGACCGCCGCCCACGTTCAGATAGCGGCAATCGAAGCCCACCCGGTCGTGCATGGTCTTGATCAAGTCAACGAGGACGGCGATCGCGCGCCGGAACCCTTCGAGCTCGAAGATCTGGCTGCCGATGTGGGCATGCAGACCCACCAGGTCGAGGTGGCCTGCTTCGAGAGTCCGCCTGATCGCCTCTTCCGCGTGTCCCTCGGTGAGACCGAAACCGAACTTCGAGTCGAGTTGGCCCGTCTGGATGAACTCGTGGGTGTGAGCTTCCACCCCGGGGGTGATGCGGAGCAGCACCGGCTGGATCTCGTTCCGATCGGCCGCGAGGCGTTCGAGGAGAGCGAGCTCGTCGAAGCTGTCGACGACCACGAAGCCGATGCCGTTCTCGAGCGCGTAGCGGAGTTCGGCCTCAGTCTTGTTGTTGCCGTGGAAGAACATGCGCTGGGTAGGGAAGCCCGCCACCAAGCCCGTGTAGTACTCGCCGCCCGAGGACACGTCCAGAGACAGGCCCTCTCGCTCGATCAGCTGGCAGATCGACACGCAGCAGAACGCCTTGCTCGCGTAGATGACCTCGAAGTCGTCGGTGTGGGCGCGAAAGGCCGCCATGTAGCGCCGGCACTGATCCACGAGCGTCTTCTCCTCGTAGATCACCAGAGGAGTGCCGAACTCACCGGCCAGCCCCACCACGTCGCAACCGTCGATCTCGAGTCGGCCCGCGGAGTTGTGCCGGGTGTGCGCCGGGTAGATGAGGGTATGGGTCATCGGGTCTTGCTCCTGGGGGGTGCGGAAGGCGAACATCCTGCTCGCAGTACGGTACCACACAGTCCATTCTCCCGCGACGGGGGAAAGGAGGCGCGCCGAGCGGTCCCATGCACCGAGCGGTCCCGTGCGCCGAGTGGTCCGGTCGAGAGCGGGGTCTGATAGAATCAGATTCCAGGATGAGCGAAGAGCCACCCACCTTCTCCTACTACAGAGGGACGACACCGCCGAGGTTCGTGACCCAGACGGAGAGACGAGCCGCGGAGATCCTCGACTACTACCGCGTGCCTTGGGAATACGAGCCGCGCACGTTCATCCTCGAGCAGGGATCGAGCGGCAACATCGTGGAAGCATTCACTCCCGACTTCTACCTCCCCGATCTCGATCTCTACATAGAGGTCACGCAGATGAAGCAGTCGCTGGTCACCACAAAGAACCGCAAAGTACGGCGTCTGCGCGAGCTGCACCCCGAGGTCCGCATCAAGCTCCTCTACAAGCACGACTTCATCCAGCTGGCCAAGAAGTTCAACCTATCGTTGCCGTCGTGAGCGACTTGCCTGCCGCATCTCCACAACCGCCGGTCTCGGCGCATCGAGTGCCCACGCCGTCGGTCTCGGCGCATGGGATGCCGACGCCGTCGGTCTCTACGGCTCGCGACACTCTGCCGGAGGGCCCGGCGGCTCGGACACCGCCGCCCGATCGCGCCCTCATCGGCGACGTGTACCTTACGGCCGAGAGCATCGCCGCCCGGGTGGCCGAGCTCGGCGCCGAGATCACGACGCACTACCGTGACGGAGACCTGGTCCTGGTGTCGGTGCTGAAGGGGGCCATGTTCTTCATGGCCGACCTCGCTCGGGCCGTCGACCTCCCTCTAGAGATGGACTTCATGGCCATCTCCTCATATCAGCAGGACCACGCGGACCCGAGCCATCGCGCTATCCGGTTCATGAAGGACTTGGAGCAGCCGCTCGGCGGTCGCGACGTCATCGTGGTCGAGGATATCGTGGACACCGGCCTCACCTTGCACTACATACTTCGTTCGCTGGGCCTCCGCTCGCCTCGGTCACTGGAGGTGTGCACCCTCCTCGACCGTCCCTACAGGCGCATCGCGGACGTCCAGGTCCGCTACTCGGGCTTCACTGTCCCCGACGACTTCTTCGTGGGCTACGGCTTCGACTATCGGCAGCTCTACCGCAACCTGCCCTATCTGGCCTTCCTCAACATCTGAGAGTGGTCCAGACGCCGCCCGAGAAGCAGATCCAGACCGAGACTCTCCGTTTCCGGAGCAGTGCGCCCGCAGACCTCAGACGCGGCGACCGTTCCGGCCCTGTCATCGCCGCCACGCTCTACCTGCCGGCGACCGCTCACTACCGCGAACCTCTACGGCCCGCCCTCATCGTGGGCCACGGGGCCGGCAGCCGCCGCGGCCGCCATGACTCCTTCTGCCGGGTCGCCTGCGCGGCCGGTCTGGTGGTGCTCGCGATAGACTTCCGCGGCCACGGGGAGAGCACGGGTGAGCTGGATGGGCCGGCGCACGAAGACATCATTGCCGCCGCCGCGCTCCTGCGCACCCACCCGTTGGTGGACGGCCGGAGCATCTGCTACCGGGGTTCGAGCATGGGAGGCTACTACGGCCTGCAGGCGGCGAACGACGCCGGCCTCGCGGCGGCCGTCCTCGTGTGTCCGGCGAGCGAGCAGGTGTTGCTCGCCGGCATCGCCCGAGCCGACGACCCCGACGAGGTCAGGTCACTCTCCGACCGCGGGTTGGACCTGCGCCTGGATGTCGATGGTATGCGCGAATTCCTTCGCAGCCATCGCAGCGTGGACGCCGCCCGCCGCATCGACTGCCCGGCGCTTCTGGTTCACGCTCGCGGAGACGATGTGGTTCCGTTGCGGCACACCCTCGACGTGGCTGAGGCTCTCGGCGGTCCCGCGGAGATCACGATCGTCGACGAGGGGGATCACTCATCCATCCAGGGATCCCAGGAGATGCACGAGTGGACGATCCGATGGCTGATTCAGCTGCTGGAGTAGTCCCCGGCCGCTCGCCCGGCGGTCGCTCTCGTGGAGGGTTCTCCGACTAACGGTCCCGCGCGTTCAGCGGACGCACTGCACGTACTTCAAGAAGATCTCGAATGCCTGCTCCATGGCGGCCTCGTCCACTTCGGCGCTGGATCCCGTCGCGAGACACTCCTTCATACGGTGACTAATCAGGAAGATCCCCACTCGGTCCAGTGCCGACTTCACGGCAGAGAGCTGCGTGAGCACCTGCTCACAGTCCTTGCCCTCATCGATCATCCGCTGCAGGCCCCTGACTTGACCCTCGATGCGCCGCAGCCGGTTGAGGACTGCGGTCACGTCATCCTTGGTCGCTTCGCTGGACGTGCTCGTATCATCCATGCAGGGCCCCTTCCGTTCGATGCGTCGTTGCCGCGGCACTACCCTTCCAGAAGGGGGGCGACACTCGACACCCGCCCTCTGGGACTCGTGAAGTATACCCCTGCGGGTAATCGCGACGCAACACCTCGTGGAGTGCTCGGAAGTGCGGCTCCGGAGCCCGCGGTGCACGAGGCCCGGCGTACGCGGCCCAGCGTAGGTGGCAAGAGGAATCGCGCGAAAGAAGGAGTGGAGCGGAGTACGGGGATCGAACCCGCGACATCCAGCTTGGGAAGCTGGCACTCTACCAGCTGAGTTAACTCCGCCCGCGGGTCTCCTTGTCGCGGCCAGATTGTAGCACAGCACCAAGCTGCGCTGCGTGGCAGGCGGGACTCTATTCGGAGCCATCGGGCGCGCCTCGCCAAGCCAACGCACGCCCGCCCGGTACGCTCACAGCGGACGCCCGGTACGCTGAACAACACCGCATTTTGCGGGAACTTCCTGGCATCGCGGGGCTTGACAGGAGAGAAGTCGGGTGTAGAATAGTATACGAGTCCCGAGAGATCAGACGCACCATCTGGAGACTCCCACAGATGGCATTGTGGAGGAAACGCGGAAGTAAATCGCCGCGGAGTACGATGAAGCAGTGGAAGTGGAAGTCGATGAAGGAAGGGAAGCGAGTTCACTCGGGACTCGCTTTTTTTCTGCCGCGACCCAGGCTCAAGACGATCGGCACCGATCGATCCACGGCCTCGTAGCCGGGCCCACCTGACGCGAAGAATGGAGTGAAGGTCATCCGAGTGCAGACACGCGGCTACCTCCTGGTAGTCGTAACCGCGACTTTCTGGGGCTTCTCAGGAAACCTGGCCAAGTTCCTCATGAAGGGGGACATCACTCCGTTCGCGCTCACCCAGGCCCGCAGCCTGGTGACGGCGGCAGTCCTCCTGGTCTATCTCCTGGCCACCAACCCCTCAACCCTGCGACTCACCCGGGCCACGGCACCCTGGGCCGTCGCCTTCGGCCTCTCGCTCGCAGCCACGCAGGTCTGCTACTTCTCCGCCATAGAGAGATTGAACGTCGCGGCGGCCATCCTCCTGGAGTACCTTGCCCCGGCGATCGTGGTGGCCTACAGCTGGCTCTTCCTGCGCAGGGCAATGACGAAGACGACGCTCGGCAGCCTCATCTCCGTCTTGGTCGGATCGGCCCTGGTGGTGAAGGCATACGACCCTGCGGCCCTCAGCCTCTCGGCGAGCGGAGTGGCGTTCGGGCTGGGCGCAGCCATCGCCTTCTCCGCCTACATCCTTATAGGCGAGCACTTGCAGGCGCTGGGGACCGGAGTGGCCACCCAGCTCTTCTACGGATTCACGGTCACCACAGTCCTGCTGATGGCGATACGGCCTCCGTGGCGCGCGGCCCCCGAGACATTCGAACCGTCGAACCTGATGCTGCTCGCCGTGGTCGGCATCCTCGGAACGCTCCTGCCCTTCGCCTGCTTCTTCGCCTCGCTCCGCTACATCGATGCCGGCCGGGCCACCATAGTGTCGACTCTCGAGCCTGTGGTAGCCGGAATGGTCGCGTTCGCGTGGCTGGGAGAGCGTTTCGCGGGCATGCAGCTCGTGGGAGCCGCTCTGATAATCGGAGCGATCGTCGCTCTGCAGCGCACGGACAGCGGGAGGGGCGAGATCGTCATGCCCCTGGAAGTCGTGGGTTTCTCGGAGGAGACGGTCGACGACCTTTCTCGCGCCTGACCGACCCCTTCACGGTGCTCTGCCGCTATACTGTCCAGCGTGCACCGAGCGTCAGGGGGATCGACTTGGAGCAACCGGCGGGCACTCCGCGGACCACACTACGCGACATCAGGGGTCCACTCCTCATGGGAGGGTTCCTGGCGGTCATCCAAGCGGGGGTGGTGGCCGGTGTCCTCTATGCTGCGCGACCTTCGCTCACGTGGGCCGAGATCGCCCTTCTTCCGCTCGTGGTCGTGTCCACCGTGGGCATCGTGGTCTGGGTCGGGATGGGACGGGACACGTTCAAGGACATCTCCCGCCAGCAGGCCATCCAAGCCGAGGGCATCCTCGACATCGTCATCGAATCGCTCCCTCACCTGCGCCAGGGCCTTAATCCTGAATCGGCTCGCGAGGTCTCGTACCTCATCTTCGCAAAACTGGAGTTCGATGCGGTGTCGCTCACCGACACTACGCGTATCCTATCGTTCGTCGGCGAGGGGGAGAACCACCACCTGCCCGGAACGAAGATCAAGACCAAGGCCACCCAGGAGGCTCTAGACACTCGCCAGGTGCAGGTGGTCAACAACCGCTGGAACATCGGCTGCCCATATCTAGACTGCTCCCTGCACTCGGCCATCATCGCGCCGCTCATCGTGAGAGACCAGGCCGTGGGGGCACTCAAGCTCTACTATTCACGCCCCAAGGACATCGGGGAACTGGAGGAGGCTGTGGCCATGGGCCTCGCGCGCCTCCTCTCCAGCCAGTTGGAGCTGGCCGAGTTGGACACCCAACGTCAGGCTACGCTGTCGGCTGAGTTGCGGGCGCTCCAGGCCCAGATCAACCCTCACTTCCTCTTCAACTCCCTCAACACCATCGCCATGTTCTGCCGCACCAAGCCCGCTGAGGCACGCAGCCTGGTGCTGGCCTTCGCGGACTTCTTCCGCCATACGCTGAGGAGCCCCCAGGACTTCATCTCCATCAGCGAGGAGTTGGAGTACGTGAACAACTACCTGCACCTCGAGAAGGCGCGTTTTGGCCCCGAACTCGTCGTGAACCTCTCGCTCTCCCCGGAGGTCCTCGACCTCTTCATCCCGCCGCTCAGCATCCAGCCGTTGGTGGAGAACGCGGTGAAGCACGGAAAGGGCGGGGTCGGCAGGCGTCTGACGATCGAGTTGGCGGCGTGGAGCGAGGGCGATCACCTACACGTAGAGGTGAGGGACGACGGCCCTGGCTTCGACACCGACGTCTATGCGGAGATGAGGAATCACGGCCCGTCCCAGGCCCACGGCATCGGCATCTTCAACGTGCATCGCCGCCTGCGCGCCTTCTACGGACCCCAGTTCGCGTTCACGCTATCGAGCAGCAAAGGCACAGGGAGCGCGGTGGGTTTCACGCTGCCCATGGCCCTCTGCCTCCCCGACGATGGTCCCGGCGCCGATCCCACAGACCGCGGCCTGATAGGAGCTGTCAACGGCCCGGATGACGGCTGGGTCGACGACCGCAGTTCGAGAGGAGCATTGACCGGGCCGTGAGCGATCGTCTACCGCGCAACATTCCTAACGGGACCGGCAGAGAGCGCTATGGGACGTGGGACCTTTCGAGCGACCGGCACCCCCCCGAGGAGCAGCCTGAGGGGACCTGGGAGAGCAAGGTAGCGGATCATGCGAGTGAACAGTCAGACGAGGTCATTCGCAGGTTGATCGTACGCCAACGGCGGCTCAGCATCGCGGCCACCGCACTCCTCCTGGGGGCCGTCGTGGGAGTGGTGACGATCAGCCATCTCTTCCCAGAGACGATGGCGGTGCCCGTATGGCGGGGCTTCAGTCCCGCGTTCCTCTTCATGGGTGTGCTGATCTACCCGCTCACGTGGATCGTGGCGGTCCTCTACGTCGTCATCTCCAATCGAATGGACGGACTCCGGTGAACCCCGTCATCGCGGACTTCGAGACGCCTGTGTTCGCGCTCGTCTTCGGCGTCGGACTCCTGGCGCTGAGCGTCGCCCTAGCGTGGAACGTCCGCAAGTTGCAGAAGACGGCGGCCGACTACTACCTGGCCGGCAGGGCGGTGGGCATCCTGCAAAACGCCTCCGCCATCTCGGGAGATTACATCTCAGCCGCATCCTTCCTTGGCATCTCGGGACTCACGTTCCTCTTCGGGTTCGACGGACTTTACTACGCCGTGGGCTTCTTCCTTGGATTCGTGGTCGTTCTCTTCTTCATCGCGGGTCCGCTGCGCAAGTTCGGCCAGTACACCATCCCCGACTTCGTGGGAGGTCGGTTCCACACGAACGAGGGGCGGGCGGTGGCGGTGCTGTGCGTCCTGGTGATCAGTCTCTTCTACACGGCGCCGCAGATGCTGGGCGCCGCCAAGATACTCCTCATCCTCACGCATCTACCCTACGCGGTGGCCGTGGCCATGATGTCAGGGTCGATCACCCTCTACGTCGTGCTCGGAGGTATGCGTGCGGCCACCATGATCCAGATCTTCCAATTCTGGGTGCTGTGGTGCGCGATCTTCCTCGTGGCCCTGCTCGTCTGGCAGGGGGGTCTTCCCTACGACCATGTGGTAACCGAGATCCAGCGTCTCACCACGCAGGAGACCGGGGCGATACGGAGCCAGTACATGAGCCCCGCCGGCAACCGCGACCTGCGCGAATCCCTGTCCCTGCTGTTCGCTCTGGTGTGCGGCACCGCCGGCCTGCCTCACATCCTTGTGCGCCTCTACACCAACCCGGACAGAGCCCGCGCGCGCTGGAGCGTCCTGTTGGTCCTGCTCTTCATCGGCACTTTCTACCTCATGACGCCCTACATCGGCATCGCCATCCACTATCTGTTCCTGATCACCGCATCCGGGGCGCCGGCGGGAACCGAGGGCCTCTCGCCCCAGATCATGCACTGGCTCACCTTCGACGGGCAGAACCTCGCCGTGCCGGCCGCGGCCATGCGCTTTGGGGGCGAACTGGCGCTCGGCATCGCCGTCGCCGGTTCGCTCGGCGCCGTGCTATCCACCACCGCCGGTCTCCTGGTGGTGATGAGCGGAGCATTGGGTCATGACCTCTACTACAGCCTCTACAACCCGAAGGCCAGCCAACGCGCGCGCGTTCTCGTGGCACGCGGCTCGACGGTGGTCATGGGAATCGTCGTGTTCCTGCTCGGACTGGCCGTGGAACGCATGCAGATCGCCGTGCTGGTGGGGTTGGCGTTCGCCATCTCAGCGTCAACGCTCTTCCCCGTGTTGATCTTGGGATTGTGGTGGAGACGGATGACCGGCCCTGGGGCGATAGCCGGCATGGTCACGGGCTTGGGCGTCAGCCTCTTCCTCATCTTCGGCAAGTCGCTGCTCCCGGTGTGGCTGCGATTCGAGAATCCGGGCGGAGTAAGCGTGGCAGCGAGCTTCCTGGCCATCGTCGTAGCATCCAAGGTTTTCGGCCGCGTCCCCGACGACGTGGATCGGTTCATGGCGCTGGTGCACGGCACGAGCGAAGAGCAGCGGATCCGACGCGCAAGCCGCATCAAGCGACGCAAGGTGTTTGCCGGTCTTCCTCGGCGCTAGCACCTCGTCCTGATCTGCCACCCCCGCCTTCGGCCCGCGCCGACTGCCGGGGGATACGCCTCAGCGCTGGCAGTACCGGCAGAAGGCCGCCCCCCGACCCCCAACCACAGTCCGCACGAGAGGGCTACCACACGACGCGCACGGAAGTCCGTGCCGTCCGTAGGCGCGCAGCGCGTCCTGGAACGAGCCCGGCGCGCCCTCGGTGTCGACGAAGTCCGAGATCGAGCAGCCGCGTAGCCGCACCCCTTCCCCGAGGCGCTCGCGGATCTCGCGCGCCAGACGCTCGGTCTCGGGCCGCGTGAGAGTGCCTGCGGGCCGCAGAGGCGACAGGCGAGCGCCGTACAGGATCTCGTCGGCGTAGATGTTGCCGATGCCGGCCAGGTGGCGCTGATCCAGCAAGAACGCCTTCAACGGAGCCGTGCGTCCATTCAAACGCGACCGGAGGAAGTCGGCGTCCCAGTCTCCGATCCACGCGTCCGGACCAAGACCTGATAGTCGAGCGGCGGGTGCGCCCAGGGTGACATGCAGGCGACCGAACTTCCGTATGTCGCGGAAGACGAGGCGATCCTCTCCGCCGTGAAGCAACCCGGAGAATCGCACGTGCGAGATCTCGGCCCCTCTCGGCGCGATGAGGAGTTGCCCCGTCATACCGAGGTGTATGGTCAAGTACACGTCGCCCTGCAGCGGCAGCACCAAGAACTTGCCTGCGCGGGTGACGCTGCCGAATGCGCGGCCCTCGATGAGGCCGGGCAGGTCCTGGGCGTCTGCATCCCTCAGTATGAAGGGGTCCACCGATTCCACCGAGACGATCTCGCGCCCCGGCAGCGCGGCGTCCAACTGGCAGCGCACCGTCTCTACCTCGGGGAGTTCGGGCACCTCGGACCTACATGCTCTCGGGAGCGCTGACGCCCAGCAGGTAGAGACAGCGGGCGATGACCCACTGCGACACCAGGCACAGCGCCAACCGCGACGCCGCCACGTCGTCGCCCGCGCCGATGACTCGGCAGTTCTTGTAGAACACGTGGAACCGCCCCGCGACCTCCTGGGCGTATCCGGCGATGCGGTGTGGCGCACGACGGTGCGCGGCCTCCCGCACGACGTCCTCGAACGACGCGAGCACCTTGACCAAGTCGCGCTCGAAGGTGGTGGAGAACACGGCCGCGCCTTCCGAGACACCCGCGAGCAACTCCGCGCCCTCGCCGAGGCGCCCCGCTAGGTCCTCCGGAAGGTTCCGAAGGATGCTTGCGACACGCGCGTGGGCGTACTGGACGTAGAACACAGGGTTCTCCTGCGTCTGCTGTCGCGCCAACCCGATGTCCAGGTCGAGTGTCTGGTCGTGAGAACGCATCACCAGGAAGAAGCGCGCTGCATCCACGCCGATGGCCTCTATCAGTTCGCCCAGAGTCACCATCTCACCCTTGCGGGTGGACATCTGACGAAGTTCACCCTCCTCCAAGAGATTCACCATCTGGCCGATGATGATCTCGAGCATGTCGGGATCGTGCGAGAGCACCTCGACGGCCGCCTTCATGCGCGGGATGTACCCGTGATGGTCGGCTCCCCAGATGTTGATGAGGTGGTCGAAGCCGCGGAGGATCTTGTCCTGGTGATACGCGATGTCGGCGGCGAAGTAGGTGGGACGTTCGTTGCTGCGGATGAGCACGCGGTCCTTGTCGTCGCCGTACTGGGTGGTGCGCAGCCAGATCGCATCGTCTTTGCGATAGGCGTCCCCGGTCTCGAGCAGCCTGTCGATGGTAGCCTGCACCCTCCCCTCGGTGTGGAGTGGGGTCTCGCTGAACCAGCGGCCGAAGGTCACCCCGAACATCTGTAGCTCCGTGCTCATCTGCTTGAGCACCAACTCGTAGCCGCGCACGCGGAAGTAGCTTACGGATGGCGCGTCGGCGTCGTCGATGCCGTCGCGGGCCAGCGCCTCGACCCAACGGTCACCGACCTCCGCGGTTATCACGGCCGCGATGCCCTTCACATACTCGCCCTGGTAGCCGTCCTCCGGGACGGCGAGGTCCACGTCGAAGGCCTGGGCGTAGCGCGCAGCCACCGAGCGGCCGAACATCTCCATCTGCCGCCCGTAGTCGTTGATGTAGAACTCGGTGGTGACCCGGTGACCACTGTGAGCCAAGATGCGGGCGAGCGCGTTCCCATAGGCGGCGTAGCGGCCGTGACCGACGTGCAGGGGGCCGTTGGGGTTGACGCTCACGTACTCGAGCAGGATATGAAGCGGCTTGTCCCGGGTGCCGCGGCCTACGTCGCTGCCGGCAACCAGCATGGCCCGGACGGCCCCAGCGAACGCCGCCGAGCTCAACGTGAGGTTCACGAATCCCGGCCCGGCCACGTCGACCCGCTCCACCAAGGCGGAGACCTCGGGGTCGGCGAGGAAGCGTACTCTCAGCTCCTCAGCGAGAGCCCTCGGCGGTCTGCGCGCGATCTTCGCCAACTGCAGACAGTACGGGACGGCGTAGTCGCCGTGGCCTTCGTCCGAAGGCCTCTCCACCACGAGGTCGGGGGTACCGGTCCATCCGTTCTCTGCGACCCACTCCTCGACCACCCTACACACGGCACTTTCAAGCAACGACGTACTCCTCGTCTCAGTGCCCGCCGCCCGATGCGGGGATGCGGCAGGCGAACAACTCTTCCAGATTGGCGATATCCACCGGCGTCCCGATGGCGATGATGACATCGCCATCGCCTAGGATCAGGCCGGGGTTCGGATTGGTGTCGAACAGCCCGGAACTCCCGTGGCGCACGGCCAGGATGGTCGCCCCTGTGCGCTTCCGCACCTCCAGCTCGGCGATCGACCGACCGACTATCTCGCACGTGTCGTTCAGCGCGAACTCCTCCACGCGGAACTCGATCTCCCCCCCACCGGCCACGACCTCCAAGTAGTCGTTCACCAACGGCTTGAGCAGCAGGCCGGCCATCTTCTGCCCGCCGATGCTGTAGGGGGAAATCGCGTGATCGGCACCTGCCTTCTTCACCTTCTTCAGGG
>DASRMJ010000087.1:0-2192 GCA_035647995.1 Thermoleophilia bacterium
CCTGTGTGCGAAGCCGGGCGATGGCATCGAGTGCCTCGGGGGCGTTCGGCTCGGCCGCCAATTGCACAGACACCAGCGCCAGGTCGCCCGCCCGGTTCCACTCGACCCGTGCCCCCGGCACGAAGTCGGGGTCGCTGTCCAGAGACTTCACGAGCGCGCTGATGCTCTCCTCGACGGCGGTGACGCGCTCGGCGGCGACTACGATCTCCACCGGCTCCGACAACCCGCCCGGGAACTCGGTCTCGAGCAGCGTGTATGCGGTCTTGGTATCGCCGGGAGGCAGCGTCTCCGCGCCGGCGGAGCCGCTGCGCAGATCCGCGTAGGGCATCGCCGCCGCGACGAGCAGGGCCACCGTCACCGCGACGCTGATGATGGGCCGACGCATCACGATGTGGGCGATGCCGCCCCAGAACCCGCTGAAGGCCCAGCGGCTGTGCTCGGTCGCGTGATCTTCGGGGCGCCCGCGGCGGCGATGCGCCCGTGCGCGCAACCATCCACCCCATCGCATCTCGCGCACGGCGAGCAGGCGGCTGGGGATCCGAGGCCAGTCGACCCGATCCCCGAGCAAAGAGAGGAGGGCCGGCACCAGGGTGAGCATGGCCGCGACCGCCACCGTCACCACGAGGACCGCCCCGATGCCGAGTGACCGGAAGGTGGTGATGGGGACGATGAACAGACCCAACAGTGCGAGGACCACGGTGGCGCCCGAGAAGAGGACGGCGTTGCTGGCCGTGCCGCCGGCGATGGTGATGGCTTCGTGTTTGCCGGCGCCCGCGCGACGCTCTTCGCGGTAGCGCTCGATGATGAAGAGGGCGTAGTCGATGCCGACCGCCAGCCCAATCATCGTCACCATGTTGACCACGAAGAAGGAGAGTTCGAAGACCCGTCCCACGACGGCGGTGAGTCCGATGGCCACCACGATCGCGGTGAGCGCCAGCAGCAAGGACACACCGGCGGCCGCTACTGCGCCGAACACCACCACCAGGACGATGAGCGTGACCGGCAGGCCGAAGGCCTCAGCCTTGATGAGATCGGACTCGGCCGTCTTGGTGAAGTCCTTGGTCACGCTGGCCGCGCCTATGGTGAGAATCTGATAGCCGGGCGAGGCGCTGCCCGCAAGCGCGTCTTGGAGTCGTTCTACTCGGTCGGATCCGCCGGAGGCAGCCTCATCCACCAGGGCCACTTGGATGATGGTGGCGTGACGGTCTTTCGAGACCATGGCTTCGGCCTGCGGCGCCCCGACTGCCTTGACTTGGTAGTAGGAGAAAGCTGAGGCGACCGCGCCGTCGAGCGCGCTCACATCCGTCGTGACCCGCTCGACCACCGCGCGGAACGCGGGGTCGTCCACGGTGGCGGCGTCCGACTTGATCACGATGGTCTCTGTTTGAGGTGTGACGCCGCGCAGGCGATCTTCGAGAAGTCGCGCTCCCCTCACTGATTCGGGGGCGTTGGTGAAACCCATCTCCTCCGCGCCCAACACACCCCCGATCGTGGAGGCGGCGAGGGCCGCAAGGATCAAGAACGCCGCCCACACTGAGATGATCAGCCATGGACGGCGGGCGCTCAGCCGGGCGAGCCGAGCGGTCATCGGGAGCTTGGCCATACCTTCCTTCTTCAACATCGGCCTCGGTGGCGCTGGATACGAACAACAAGAGATAGAAGCCAACGATAGACCTGCTACAGCGCTACCAGCTGATGTTGCCCTCCCCCCGCATATCGGCACGAACCGACGCGGGCTGAAGTCGTCTGGCCGAGACGACTGTGGAGTGGAAGGAAGGATAGCCCAGGCCGCGAGACTGCGTCAACCGAAGCCGGGGCCGGTTCGATGAACGGAAGGGCGACGCTCGGCGGGGCCGGCGGAGGGGACCTCCACCGCTCGCCCCACCGCTCGCCCCAGCGCCCGCTTCAGACGATGAGTGCGCGGGCCGCCTCGAGTAGTTCGGGCCGCTCCGGGTACTCGCCCGCTTCATCCAGACGCGCGCCAATAAGGGATCCCGACGGGACCATCCCCAGCCAACTGAAGGCACGCTCCAACTGACGCACCACGATGGCGCTGTCTTCGCGATCGGCCTCCTGCTGGGCGGTGATCACATACAACTTCTTCCCGGCCACGACCCGTGACTTGGAGTTCTCGTCGAGGAGTCCGTAGGTGCGGTCGACGATGGCCTTGAGCCAGCCGGAGGCGCCGTAGT
>DASRMJ010000088.1:0-12577 GCA_035647995.1 Thermoleophilia bacterium
AGCGAAAGGCTGCTGCAGATCTCCCGGCTCCCGACTGAAGCGGAGCCCGGGTCCGCGGGCGGCAACCCGGGGCATCAGCCCGCGGGGCCGGTGGAAGCCACGGAGCGCGTGGGGCGCGAGCGCCCGGACCCAGCCTAGAACGCGTCCGAGGTCGCTCCGGGCACGCCCATCGGGTAGCTGCCCAGCACCTTCACTTCGAGCAACTTGCAGGTGAGGCAGCGCAGAGCGTCGGTCACCTGGGGGTCGCCGACCTTGCCCTCGAGGTCTATCAGGAAGATGTAGTCGCCGAGGCTGCGCTTCGAAGGTCTCGACTCGATCTTCGTGAGGTTGATGTAGCGATGGGCGAACTCCTGCAGGATGAGGAGCAGTGCGCCCGGCTGATCCTTGAGGATCCGGCATACCACCGAGGTCTTGTAGGGCTCGGGAAGGTCCTGCCGCTCGCGCGTGCGCGAGAGGAAGACGAAGCGGGTCTCGTTGTCGTCATGGTCTTCGATGCTCTCTTCGAGCACCACACAGCCGTACTCGCGGGCAGCGAGAGCCGTGCCGATTGCAGCCCACGGCTCCGCCGACGCCGCCACTCGTTCCACGGCGTCGGCGGTGGAGTTGGCCGCCTCCACGCTCGCGTCGGGGAGGTGGAGGCGCAGCCATCCGCGGCACTGTGCGTTCGCGTGAGGGTGCGACACCACGTGGGTGATGTCCTCGAGCGACACGCCTTCACGCGCGATCAAACGGTGGCGAATGGGAAGGCGCACCTCCCGCACCACCTGAAGGTTCTCGACCCCGTGCGCGAGAATGTCGACCGTCGCCGACACCGAGCCTTCGATCGAGTTCTCGATGGGGACCACCGCACAGTCCACCACCCCTTCGGAGACGGCTTGAACCGTGTCCAAGAGTGAAGGGAAGGGGATGACGCGGCGCTCGTGGGGCTCGGCTTCGGGCGCGCAGGCGAGGACCGACCGCAGGGCTTCTTCAGTGAAGGTGCCGGTAGGGCCGAGGAATCCGAGGCTCCGCGCCACGAACACCAGAGGCAGCGGATGCTCGGAGGTGTCCCACTGCGCGAGGTCGCGGCCGCGTGGGGCGCACCCGCTCACGGACGTTCTGCGCCCGGCGCGCAGGCGCCGCTCACCGGCTTTCCGCGCCGGCGGACGCTGCCGCAGCCCGCCCCGGAGCGACCGGCGCCCCTTCGGCGCCTTCCTCGGCTGAGGCGGGGCCGTCGGGAGCCGAGGCGAATGTGTCGTCCACAGGTTCCAGCTTGGGCCAGCCGAGGGTCGACGGCATGGGCGGCAGTTCGTCCACCGGTGGGAGGCCTGCCCGCTTGCGCCGGCGGTTCTCGCGCTCGAGCGCTCGGTGGGCGGCCGCGGACTCGCTCGCGGGCGCGTTCGGGTCGACGGCGTCGACTTCCAACTTATCGTCTTCGTCGCGTGGACGCTCGGGGCGCGGCCGCACGGTGAAAGGCGCGTTGCCGCGGGCGCGGGCTTGGTCCACGGCTTCGATCTCCTCTGGGCCCAGCGGGATATCGGGCTTGCCGTCGTGGACCAGCTTCACGTAGATGCGCGCGAACTCACGACTCACGGCCGAGGTGATCACCACGCCGTCCTCGGCAGCGTTGAGAAGGGCGACCGATGTGCTCTGGCGCCCGCCCAGGTCGTGGAAGGCGTCGAAGCGCACCGCCCCCGTGCGAGAGATGCAGTTGTCGATGCGGACCTCGTGGTCGTTGCCGGCGATGGCCAGGTCTTCGACCATGGTGCGCAGGTTCACGAGCTTCTCCTCGAGCGACCCTATGTAGCGGACCACGTCGACCTCGCCCTTCGACCCCAGCACCACCCGCTGAGCCCTGAGAAGCGTCTTGAGGCGACGGTTGACGACGAAGAGCAACAGCAGCGCGAGCAGGGCGATCGCAGACGCGGCGATGGCGAGAAAAGGTGTGAGTTCGGTAAGGTTCACAGGCGGATTTCGGTCAGGCGACAGGCTGGGCGGAGTAGGTGCGGCGGCTACAGCGTGAAGATGAGGTGGGCTTCAAGAGTGTTGTTCTCCTCGATCTTCTCTTGAGGGACAGGCCCTATCTTGACCGTGAGCAGCGCTTTCTCGCCGTATTCGGATGGGTTGACCCCCGTCACGGTAACCTTCTTGATCTCCTTGGCCTTCAGCTCGGTGATCTTGATGGTCACGATCTGCGGTTGCGCCGAGCTGGGGGAGGAGAGCGTCAGCTCGACGGGTACGTCCGTTTCGGCCATGTTGCCCTGGTTCTCGACGGTGACCACGAAACGGAGTTCGTCGGTGGAGGTGAGGTTATACGTGCCGCCGGCCTCGATCGTCTTCTCCGAGGGCATCGCCTGGACAGCTGTCAGGGCGACGCCGTGGACCGACTGCAGCGTGTCGGAGCTCTTGAGAGTCGTGAGCACTTCCTTGATCTTCGTCTTGGTTGCCAGACTGGAGTCGGTGACGAAGTCGGTGGTGCCGACCGTGACCCCCGCTATCTGCCGCTCTTGGAGCACCTGGGTCGCGCGGGTGACGAAGAACTCCTCATAGGTGACGTCGGAGAGAACGAGCAGCAGCATGGCCCGCGAGATGGTGTCGGAAGCCACTTCGATGTCCTGCACTTCGAGCGCGTTCATGAGTGCGGGCTTCAGGTTCTCCAGACCTCTGGAGCGCAGTTGCATCGTGGCCACGAACCACTGTTGCGCTTCCTTTAGATCGCTTGGGGAGACCAGCGCCTTCGCCTCTTCGGTGAGCCTGGCCGCGGTGGCGATGTACTGGTCGAGCTTCGTCTGCACGTCCTTGCGCGTGGAGTCCGCCGGATTCAAGAGAAGGTCGCTCATCTCCCGGCCGGTGGCGTCGGAGCGCTTGAGGATATCCGAGACCTGGCGCGTGTAGGTCTCGTAGGTGGTCACCTGACGATCGTGCAGCCAGTTCCGGATGAGGAAGCCGCCTACCAGGACGATGACGATGACCGCCAGCAACACAAGCAGCATGCGCACAAGAGGTGCCGAAGAACCGCGTCGGCCTGTGCGGCGACGCTCTTCATCAGCCAACTCGAAGAAGCTCTCGTTGTCCTCGTTGGTGGGCATCACTGCCGATCGTAGGAGGGGAGGGGATGGGCGAGGGGGGACTTGAACCCCCATGAGCTTACACTCACTAGACCCTGAACCTAGCGCGTCTGCCAATTCCGCCACTCGCCCCGTCACGCACACGGCGATGCGGCAGCCGCGCGCGGATTCCGGGCGAGTATAACAACAAGCGTATGGGGCGACAATGGCGCCCGGACGGCCTCCGGTCCGCAGTGCGCGCGGCTGCTTCGGAGGCCGGCGGCACTGCCGGCCGGCCGGTCTGCCGCCCGCGGCCGCAGGCGAGGCGGCGTCACGGCCGCCCCGCCGCACGCGCCGGTCTCGGCCCGGGCGGCCTCCGGAACGTCGGCCGGGTGGCGTATACTGAGACACCCATGGCAGAGGCGCCGCTTCTTCACGATCGATATCGGGTGATTCGAAAGCTGGGCAGCGGCGCGTTCGCGACCGTGTACCTGGCTGAGGACACCCGCATGGGGCGTTCCATCGCCATCAAGGTGGTCGAGGACGCCGACGACTCCGACGGCCGAGCCGTCCGGGAGGCCCAGGCGGCCGCCAAGCTCGACCACGCGCACATAGTCACGGTGCACGAGGTTGTGAGCGAGCCCGACCGCACTCTCCTCTTCACCGAGTATGTGCAGGGCCACACCCTTCGCGAACTCTACTCGCGGCGCCGTCTGACCGACGCACAGCTGCTCCGCGCGGGGATCCAGATCGCAGGCGCCCTCGAGCACGCGCACAAACGTGGTGTGATCCATCGGGACATCAAGCCCGAGAACCTCATGCTGGTTGCGTCCGAGGATGTGGATGTGCGGGTGATGGATTTCGGCGTCGCCAAGCTCGAGGATCTCTCCTCCGTCACCATCGACGGCGATCTCGTGGGCACGTTGGCCTACATGGCTCCGGAGCAGTTGGCGGGTCGGCCGGTCGACCCGAAGGTGGACGTCTACTCCTTGAGCCTCACCCTGTACGAAGGCTTCACGGGCAGCAACCCCCTGCGTGGCAAGAACCCAGCGGAACTCCTCAGGGGGCCGTCGCGCATGGTCTTCTCTCGCCTGGCGAGGTCCCGGCCGGATCTGCCCGCGGTGCTCGACGAGGCGCTGCAGCTCGGTCTCGAGAAGGACCCCGCCAAGCGACCGGACGCCGTTGCGCTGAGGCGGATGCTCGAGCAGGCCGCCAAGGAGATGCCCGAGATCGAGTCAACCCCGACCTTGGGCGAGAGGGCGGCGGCCGCGTTCTCCGCCGCGGCGCGCGCCGAACGGTTGGCCTACGCCGGCCGGCACCTGGTGGCGGGCGCGGCTTCGTTGGCGACCGCGGGCTACGTGTTGCCGCGCGCTCCGTTCTACCCCGAGGTCGCCCTGCTCCCGTTGGCGGCGGGAGCGGCCTTCCTGACCCTTCTGTCTCCCGCGGCCGGGGGAGCGCTGACCTTGGCACTCGTTGCTCCGCCGTTCTTCGAGTTCGGCCTGGGCTGGGGCATCCTCTACGTCTTGGTCGCCTCGAGCACTTTCGCGCTGCTCCTCTGGCGCCGGAAGGAGTGGCTGGCCCTCGTGCCTGGGGCCGCACCTGCCATGGTGGCCATCGGCGCCGGGCTCGCACTTCCGGCGCTCTCCGGGTTCCTCGCCCGCCGTTGGGGGCCGCTGGTGGGAGGTCTGGCAGGTCTCGCCGTGGCGATCGCGGGCGCACTCGGTGTCTGGGGGACGCTGCCGTTCGTCTTCTCGTCCGTGTCCGGCGCGGGCCTCTCCTCGGCGCGACACGTGGGCTCTCCCGGGTCTGCGGTGCAGGCGTTGGCGCGCATGTTCGATCAGCGGCCCGAGCTCCTCCTGCAGGTGGGTCTGTTCGCCCTCTTCGCCGTTCCGTGGTGGGCGATGCTCGCGGGCACGGTCCCTCGAAGGCTCTGGACGGCCACCCTCTACCTGGGGCTCATGTTCAGCGCCTTCGTCCTGGCGCCGCCGTTGGTGGCGGGGGTGAGCGTAAACGTGGGGGCCTTCCTCCGAGCGTTCTGGCCGTGCGTTATAATCGGGTATCTCTTGGCTCTCCTGGCTCCGGCGAGGAGTTCGGTAACGGCCCCGGAGGGGTGAACGTGGGTGTCATGCGCAAGACGGAATCACGCGTCCAGCGGGCCTTCGAGGGCGTCTTCGGCCGCACGTTCAAGGGCTACGTGCAGCCCGTCGAGTTGGCCCAGAAGCTGGTCAAGGAGATGGAGGAGGGCAAGCTGGAGTCGTCCTCGCGCGTCTACGTCCCTCATCGCTTCATCGTCTACTTGTGCCGTCGAGACCGCGAGCGCCTGCGCACGCACGAGGCGTCGTTGACCAAAGAACTCGAGTCCCATCTGCTGCAGCACGCACGCCGGGAGAAGTACGATCTCATCGGACCGCCCGAGGTGGTCATCGCCTCCGACGACGACCTCAAACTGGGGTTCTTCGGCATCCGGCCCGAGCCGGTGAGGCCGCGCACGCTGCCACAGGAAGCGAGGGTGGCGCGCCCGGCGGCGGCTCCGCATGCCGTGCCCTTCCCGGTCGTGCGATCACCGGCTCCCTCGACGAGCAGGCCGGGCCTCGAGGACACTCAGGGCATCTCCGCCGGGCAGGCCATGGAACTCAGGCTCGCGCGGCGCACGCTGGTGTTGGGCGACGCCCTGGCTCGGCGCGAGTTCCAGCAGAGCAGGATCGTGGTGGGCAGGGCCCGCGAGGCCGACTATCAGGTGGACGATCCGAACGTCTCGCGCAAGCACGCCGTGCTCTACTGGGAAGGCGACCAGGTGTTCGTGAAGGACCTCGGGAGCACCAACGGGACATACGTGAACGGGCGCCCCGTGACCGCGGGCGGGCTCGTCGACGGCGATGTGCTGTCCGTCGGCGGCGCCAAGATCCCCGTGCGGGTGCTCTGAGCGTGTCATGAGCCTGTGCCGGACAGCGGGCGCGGAGTCATGTTGAGCCTCGCTCTCCTGCTGGGCAAGTTCCTGTTTCTGGCGGTCCTCTACCTGTTCGTGCTGATGGTCGTGCGGGCCGGCGACCGCGATCTCAAGGCACCGGCGGGAGCTCTCGGATCTCCGGGTCGACTCGGGCGCGCCGACCGTCGCGCCGCTCTTCCCGTGACGGATCGGCCGCCCTTCTCAGCGTCGGCGGAGGGTCTCCCGGTCTCGCCGTCGCCCTTGGCGGGGTCGGCGCCCGGCCGGGCCGCTCCAGGAGCGAAGGCCTGGGCTCTGGTCGTCGATGCGGGTCCGGCGTTGCCGGCGGGCTCCGCCTTCACGATCTACTCGGGCGAGCGCGTCGTGATAGGGAGGGCGCCCGATTCGGACATCGTCCTGGAAGACACCTTCGTCAGCTCGCGCCACGCGAGCGTGACGGCCGGTGACGACGGTCTCGTCGTGGAAGACCTCGGGAGCACGAACGGCACGCTCGTCGGCGGGCTTGAGGTCGAGGGTCGGCTGTTCGTGGGTCCCGGTGCGACGGTGGCCATAGGAGATTCGGTGTTCGTGGTGGAGGAGCGGTGATCCGCCTTACCCACGGAGCCGCCACGCATCTCGGCCTGGTGCGACGCCAGAACGAGGATTCGTTCGTGGGGGAGCCCGGACTCTACGCGGTCTGCGACGGCATGGGCGGAGCCCGGGCGGGTGAGGTGGCCTCCGAGTTGGCCTGCCGGGTCCTGGCCGACCTGCCGAAGAACGTGGGCGAGCCAGAACTGCGCGAAGCCATCGCCAAGGCCAACCGCATGATCCGAGACAGGAGCCTCGCCGACTCGGAGCTCTCCGGCATGGGCACCACGCTCACGGCCGCCGTCAGAAGTGGCTCGGCGCTGACCATCGCCCAGGTGGGAGATTCGCGGGCCTACCTGTTCCACGACGGGGAGTTGCGCCAGGTGACCTGTGATCACTCCCTGGTGGCCGAGATGATCCGGAGCGGCCGACTCACTCCGGAGGAGGCGGCGGTGCACCCTCACCGGAGCATCATCACGCGCGCCCTCGGCACCGAGGAGTTGGTGAACCCCGATTTCTTCGTCGTGTCGCCCGTCGCCGGCGACAAGGTGTTGCTCTGCAGCGACGGCTTGAGCGGCATGGTCCCCGACGACGAGGTGCAGGAACTCCTGGCCCGCGCCGACGATCCCCAGGATGCGGCCGACCTCCTGGTCGCAGCCGCGCTCCGTCACGGAGGCGAGGACAACGTGACGGTGGTCGTGATCTTCGCGGAGGAGTCCTCGGGCGGCGGGTCCGGTGGCGGGTTCGGCGAGGAGCCCGACGGCGGGCTCGACGGCGGGCCCGGCAGCGGGTCGGCGGTACCCTCCGATGCTGACGCGTCCGACCTCGCCGGGAGAGCCTTCACGACGGCGGACGGCTTCGGTCCCCTGGTCGCCGAGACCGATGGCGCCTCCGATCGCTCGTTCTTCGGCGGCCGCCGTCGTCTCGTGACCACGATCGTGATCGCCGCTCTGGCCGCCGCCGTGGCCGCCGCCGCCTTCCTCACCTTCAACTCGACCGTCTTCTTCGTGGGGACGACCCAGGGGCAGGTGGTTCTGTTCCAAGGCATGCCCTACAGGGTCATGGGCGTCGAGCTGTACGGGATGGAGGAGTCGGTCCCCGTTCACTTCGAGGAGCTTGACATGTATCTTCAAGAGAGGGTCGATGCCCATGAGTTGGTCACCAAGGAAGAAGGGTTGAGATTCATCCGGGGACTCGAAACGACCCCTTGAGCACCCGGAATCGGGAGCTTCTCTTCCTACTCCCGGCCATGGTGCTCACCTCGGTGGGCTTCGCGATCGTGTGGGCCCGCCAGGTGGAGCGACTGGAGCCAGCTTCTCTGGCCGTCGGGGCGGTGTTCCTGGGACTCTTCGGTCTGGTGCACCTGTTCCGTCGCCTTGTGGTGCCGCACGCGGATCCCTACCTGTTGCCCATCACCGCGCTGCTCTCCTCGCTGGGTATCCTGATGATCTACCGCATCGACCCGCGGCTCGCGCGGCTCCAGACCATCTGGCTCGTGGTGGGGCTCGCGTTCTTCGTGTTCGTGCTTGCAGTGTTCCGCCGCTACCGGCGGCTCGCCGACTACAAGTATCTGATCGGCCTCGGCGGCATCGCCCTACTTGTACTCACCATGGTGGCTGGCCGTGAAGTGTATGGAGCGCGTCTCTGGATCAGGCTGGGTCCGGTGGGTTTTCAGCCTCCGGAGTTCGCGAAACTCTTCCTCGTGGTCTTCTTCGCGGCCTATCTGGATGACGTGCGCGAACTGCTCACCGTCAGCACGCGTCGGTTCCTGGGCATCGCGTTGCCGCCGCTTCGCTATCTCGCGCCGCTGCTCACCCTGTGGGGTCTTGGTCTCCTCCTCATGATCTTCCTCAAGGATCTGGGGACGAGCCTGCTGTTCTTCTGCACTCTGCTCGCCCTGATGTACGTGGCCACCGGTCGGCTGCTCTACGTGGTGGTGGGTTTGTCGCTCTTCGCCGGGGGAGCCGTAGTCCTCTACCACCTGTTCCCGCACGTGCAGCTGCGGGTGGACATCTGGCTCGACCCCTGGCAGGACCCGCTTGGTCGGGGCTATCAGGTGGTGCAATCGCTCTTCGCCTTCGCGGGCGGCGGCTTGTTCGGGCGCGGCCTGGGGGCGGGCTATCTGCTCTCCGCTTCCGGCAACACCATCATCCCGGCCCTCGAGACCGACTTCATCTTCTCGGCCATCGGCGAGGAACTCGGTCTGGTGGGCGCCGTGGCCATCATCCTGCTGTACTTGGTGTTTGTGCAGGGGGGCCTGCGCATCGCGGTGCGCGCGCGCGACGACTTCACCCGATTGCTGGCGACCGGGCTGACAGCGGCGTTCGGGCTGCAGGCGTTCCTCATCCTCGGCGGCGTCACGAAGCTGATCCCACTTACGGGCATCACTCTGCCCTTCATGAGCTACGGCGGCAGCTCGATCGTGGCGAACTTCGGCCTGCTTGCCCTGCTCCTGCTGGCTTCCGACGGCGCCGCCCGCGAAGAGGAGATCTAGGTGCAGCGCCAGGTGCGGCATCTGTGGTGGTTGTTCGTGATCATGTTCGCGGCCTTGGTGGGCCAGCTCACCTACCTTCAGGTGTGGGCGGCCCCAGGATTGCGAACACACGCGAACAACACGCGGGCCGTCGAGCAGGAGATGCGTGTGGAGCGGGGCTTGGTGGTTTCGTCCGACGGGGTGCTTCTTGCGGCCAACCGACGCGAGGGCGCCTACTACTTCAGGGAGTATCCGGAGGCGGCGCTGGTGTCTCCCTGGCTCGGCTACTCGAGTCTCCGCTACGGCCGGGCGGGCGTGGAGCGTGCTTACAATCTGGAGTTAGCCGGGGAGTCCGACCTGTTGACCGTGCGCAACTATCTCGACATCATTATGGACCGGCCTCGCCGCGGAGCCGATCTGCTGTTGACGCTCGACTCCAGGTTGCAGCGCGTCGCTGTGCAGGCGCTGGGCGATCGGACGGGCGCGGTCGTGGCCCTCGACCCGAAGACCGGCGCAGTGCTGGCCCTCACCTCTTCCCCGCGCTACGACCCGGGGCGCCTCGACGACACGTGGGACGACCTCATCGCGGACGAGAGCCGGCCACTGGTGGACCGAGCCCTGACCGGACGGTATCCGCCGGGTTCCGTGTTCAAGCTGGTGGTCGCCGCGGCCGCCCTCGAGGAGGGCGCCGTCGAGCCCGGCACCATGTTCGACGACGATGGGCCTTGGCTGGCGGGGGGGTTCCGCGTACGCAACTACGCCGACCACGTCTACGGCGAGCATGACTTCGCCCAGGCCATGACCAAGAGCGTGAACACCACGTTCGCCAAGGTGGCGGTCGGGTTGGGCGCCGACACTCTGGCGCGCTACTCGACCGCCTTCGGCATGAGTGAGGAGTTGCCGTGGCGTCTGGGCGGCGGCACCGGGCGGTTCCCCGACCCGGACGCGATGGACACGGCCCACGTGGCTCAGGCCGGGTTCGGCCAAGGGGAGGTGCTCGTCACCCCCCTCGAGATGGCGCTGATCACCGCGGGCATCGCCAACGGCGGCCGGATCATGGCGCCTTATGTGGTGGCCGAGGTGCGTGACTACCGCCAGGCCGTCCTCGAACGGACCGAACCTCGCGTGTGGCGCACGCCCATCTCCGCGGCCACCGCGGCCACCCTGCGGGACATGATGGTGGCGGTGGTCAAGGAGGGCACGGGAACCGCCGCCGCCCTTCCCGGCGTCAGCGTCGCCGGGAAGACGGGGACGGCCGAAGTGGGAGAGGGTAGTCCCCACGCCTGGTTCGTTGCCTTCGCGCCCGCCGAGGACCCGCAGATCGTTGTGGCGGTGGTGATCGAGAACGGCGGGACGGGCGGCTCGGTGGCGGCGCCGGTGGCGCGGGCCGTGCTCGAAGCGGGGCTTCGTTGAAGGCGCGGCGCGGTGACGGCCTCGCCGCCCGATTCCCGTGGCGCGGCCGCGCTCTGGTAACATCGCGGCTGACCGTGGGGGTGGGCTCCAGCAGTGCGACGTCTTCCGCCGCAGCGGGATCGCAATGTCGAGCTTGAGTGAAGGTAGAGGCAGGACGTGATCGGACGCGTCTTCGATGAGAGATACGAGATAATCCGGAAGCTGGGCGCCGGTGGGATGGCCGAGGTATACCTGGCCCACGACCGCCACTTGGGGCGCGACGTGGCGCTCAAGGTGCTTCAGTCCCGGTTCGCAGACGACTCGCAGTTCGTGGAGCGCTTCCGCCGCGAGGCCAGCAGCGCCGCCGGGCTGAACCATCCGAACATCGTGCAGATCTACGATCGCGGTGAGGCCGAGGGCACCTACTACATCGCCATGGAGTACCTCGACGGTCGCTCCCTCAAGGAGATCATCCAGCAGTTCGGGCCGCTGCGTGTAGATCACATCACCTCCATCGCCAGCCAGATCCTCGAGGCGCTCCGTTTCGCGCACCGGCGGGACGTGGTCCATCGCGACATCAAGCCGCAGAACATGATCGTGGACGACGAAGGACGCGTGAAGGTCACCGATTTCGGCATCGCCCGGGCGGGTAGCGCGAGCAGCATGACCGAGACCGGCTCCATCCTCGGAACCGCCCACTACCTCTCTCCCGAGCAGGCGCAAGGCGGCCACGTGGAGGCCTCTTCCGACCTCTACTCGCTCGGCGTGGTCATGTATGAGATGGCCACCGGGAAACTGCCCTTCACCGCCGACAACCCGGTGGCGATAGCCATGCAGCACGTCACCGATCCACCCGTGGTGCCGAGCGCACTGGTGCCTGACATGCCGCACGATCTGGAGCAGATCATCCTGCGGGCGCTCGCCAAACGGCCGGAGCACCGCTACCTCACCGCCGCATCCTTCCTCGAGGACATCCATCGACTACAGCGCGGGGAAGCGGTGGCGCCCGCTCTCGGGTTCGAACCTTCTCCCGGCTTCCTCGACTACGCCGACGGGGCCACCCGCCTCATGCGCTCTCCGTTGACGCCGGATAGCCGGGCGCACCGGTCGCCCGGTGACCGCACCCAGGTACGGCGCTCGTCGGCGCAGGGGGGCGATGGGCACGACGAAGAAGACCTCGTCTTCGAGCCCCCGGCGCGGCGGACCGTGTGGCCCTGGGTTATGGTGATCTTGTTCCTCATCCTGCTTGCGGGCGGCATCTACGTGGTCGCCCGCACGCTCTCCGGCGGCGACGTCACCGTGGCGGTCCCCAGCCTGGCCGGGAAGTCCACGGACGATGCCACCACCGAACTGGATGGGCTTGGGCTCAAGCTCGAGATCAAGGGTGAGGAGCAGACGGACAGCTTCGAACCGGGGCTCATCGCTCGGCAGGAACCCGGGGAGGGCGAGAAACTGCGGCCGGGCGAGTCTGTCTCCGTCTGGCTGGCGGTAGGCAAGGAGAAGGTCACCGTCCCCGAGCTCGTGGGCAAGACCGAGGTGCAAGGGTTGATCGAGCTCGGTCAAGCGAACCTGCAGTCGGACATCCGCCGCGAACCGTCGGAGGACCAGCCCGAGGGGACGATCTTCAAACAAGACCCGGGTGCGTCTGAGAAAGTGCCTATCGGATCGGCCGTCACGATCTGGGTGAGCACGGGGCCGTCGGGCCTCCAGATCGTCATGCCCCCCGTGGTGGGTCTGGATCAGCAGCGGGCCATGGCGCTTCTCGGCCAGGAACTCAAGCTCACGGTCAAGATCGTGGAGGAGCCTTCGGACAAGGAGGCGGGCCTGGTGGTGCGCCAGTTCCCGGAAGCGGGGCAGCCTCTCGTGGAGGGCTCCGCGGTCACGATCTACGTGAGCGACGGCTCTCTCGTGCCGGCAGTGCCGGTGCCCACCGTGATCGGCATGCTCAAGGGCCCGGCGGGCCTCAAGCTCGGCGCTGCCGGGTTCCGGGTGCTCGTGGTCGAGCAGCCCGTAGAAGGCTATGATCCCGGCACGGTGATAGATCAGGAACCTCCCGGCGGCACCAAGCTGAAGTCGGGAAAGACGGTCACGATCGTGGTGGCGGTCACGGTCCCCACCACCCTGCCCACGACCACCACGACCGCGCCGACCACCACAACCACATCGCCCCCCACG
>DASRMJ010000089.1:0-3255 GCA_035647995.1 Thermoleophilia bacterium
GCTGGTCCGACGTCCCGGTGGTGCTCCCAGAGATCGGGTTCATGACGAACCGCGACGACGACCGCCTGCTCAGCGACTCCGCCTACCAGGACAAGATCGCGCAGGCTCTGGCCGATGCCGCGCTCCGCTTCCTCCAAGAACGGGCCGGGTGAGCCCGCTCACGATCGTCGGAGCCGGCTAGGTAGGGAATCGGAGCCGTCGGCGGGTTCGCGACCACCGGTGGCGGGCGCCCGGCGACCGCTCTCGGATCCGCCGGGCGCGTCAGGGCGCCGCCGCGAGGGTCAGTAGTCCGTACGCCTGCTTGAGCCGGAGGACGCGCGTCACCGCCTCGTCCAGACGGGCGGTCGAGAGCCTTCCCTGCTCCACTCCGGTCACGAGCGACTCGAGCGCCGCCCGCTGCGCCGCGTAGTCGTGACCGACGATCACCATGTCGGCGCCGGCGACCACCGCGTCGAGCGCCACCGTGTCGCCGCCGAGCGAACCAGCCATCTCCACGTCGTCGGTGATCACCACTCCCCCGAACCCCAAGGTCGCCCGCAGAAGCCCTCCAATTACGCCGGGCGACACGGAGGAAGGTATGCTCTCGCCGAGCCCGGTCGCGACCACGTGGGACACCATGACCATGGGCACGCCCACCCTGATGGCCTCGCGGAAGGGGGGTAGGTGCCAGGTCATGAACCGGTCGAGATCGTCCGGCGACGCCACCGTGCCCAGGTGCGAGTCGCCCACGGCGCTGCCGTGCCCTGGGAAGTGCTTGACGGCGGAGATCAGTCTGGCCCGCTCCTGCCCCTCGATCACAGCCGCCACGTACGAACCAACTGTCTCGGGGTCGCTGCCGTAGCTGCGCCCGTAGAGGAAGGAGGCCGGATCCTCCACCACGTCTGCCACGGGCGCCAGGTTCGTGTTCACTCCCAGACGGAGGAGCGCTCCCCCGACCCGCCAAGCCAGATCCTCCACCGCGGCGATCGTCATGGTCTGGGCCGCGACGCGTGCGCCCGGGGCGGCGGGGACCCCCTCGCGGACCCGCCGCACGCTCCCTCCTTCCTGGTCCACCGCTACGAGCAGCGGCACCCCGGACCCTCCCGCGGCGGCCGCGGCCTGCAACGCGGCTGTGAGCGCGGCGAGCTGTTCGGGATCCCTGATGTTCCGCTCGAAGAGGATCGCTCCCCCCACCGGTCCCTCGCGAAGAAGCTCCAGAAGCTCGGGCGGCGCAGCTGTCCCGGCAAAGCCCGCCACCAGAAGCTGCGCTGCTTTCCGGCGCGTGTCCATGCCGGCCAAGGTGAGTGCGACGGGGTCCGGGAGAGTCGTCGTCGTGGTGGGCACTGCGGCGTCGCCGTCGGTGGAAGCCGGGTCTGAGTCCGACCCGGGGACCGGCTGGACTTCCGACGTAGTGGCCGGCTGGGCGTCCGACCGGGGGCCCGGCTGGGGAGCCGCACACGAGGCCGCGACACCGGCGACGAGGGCCGAAGCGACCAGCAGCAGAGTGACAGCGCGGACCCGGCCCGGCCAACCTGGGCATTCCCGGTTTGGCGTCACTTCCAAGCTCTCCCCTCCTTGCTTCCTAAACATACGCCTCGGCGTCAGGTTCTGGTTGCTTGAAAACACATTCTTACCTATAATCGAATGAGTCGTTTGAATCGGAACGGCATAGTAGTCACTCATCTAGTAGGAGAGCTAGCACATGACTCGAGCAAAAGGATTCTCGTTGGTACCGAAAACGGTTCCGCTCCGCCAGCGGACGAACTTCTACCAGGAGATAGTCGAGGAGTTCGTGGCAAGCCGTGAGAAGAGCGTAGTCGTCGAGGGGACAGAACGCAAACCGGCGACACTGATCCAGGGGCTGCGCAAGGCCGTGACGGCGACGGGGCGCGACAACATCAAGGTGGTCCAGCGCATGGGAGACACGTACCTCATCAAGGTCTGACTCCGCATCTGACGGGCGCGTTCGGTCGCGTCCGGGCGCTACACGAAACGCCCATACGTCCGTCCAAGCGCCCAAGGAGGGTGAATGGGAACACTCATCACAACGATCATCATCTCGCTGATCATCGTGCCGTTGGTGTTGGGGTCTATCTTCAAAGGCGCCCTCGTCGGCCGGCGGATGCTGAAGAAGGGCGCCGAGCCGGCGTCACCCGGCAAGGCTGCGGAGAAGGACGGCGTCTTCCGCTCGCTCGGCCCGTGGGCGGCGAGTTGGGCGGTGGGCATCTTGCTGTTCGTGGTGCTGGCCGGCGTCAGCGCCTACACGCAGGTGGAGGCCGGGACGGTCGGCGTGGTCAAACGGCTGGGGCAAGTGCAGGGGACCGTGTTCGAGCCCGGCTTCCACTTCAAATTCCCCTTCCTCGACCAAGTAGTGTTCTACTCCACCAAGGTCACCAGCTACGAAGCCTCCGAGGATCCGAGCGGATCACTCGCCAACTACACCGACTTCGTCGTCGATAGCACCACCAGCGACGGACAGACGGTGCAGCTCACCTTCACGGTGCTCTTCCGCATCCCGGTGGAGGCGGCCGCCGGCGTGGCGCAAGAGGTGGGGAACATGGACGCGGTGGTCGAGAACGTGATCAAGGCCTTCGCGCGTTCCGTCTCGCGAGAGGTGCCCAAGGGCTTCTCGGCAGAGGCGCTCTACACCCAGAAGGGTCAGGTGGACGCTCAAGACTCCATCCAGGCGCGACTCGAGGAGGCCTTCTCGCGGCACGGCGTGATCATCGATCAGTACCTCATCCGCCGCATCACCTTTGCGCCCGACTACGTGGTGGCGGTGGAAGCCAAGCAGATCGCCAAGCAGAACGCCCTCACCGAAGAGAACAACATCGCCAAGCAGGAGGCGATCAAGAAGCAGACCATCATCAACGCCGAGGGCGAGGCCGAGAAGAAGAAGATCGAAGCCGCGGGCGAAGCCGAAGCCATCCGCCTGAAGCAGGAAGCTCTGGTGCAGAACCCACTGATCATCCAGTATGAGTTCGTCCAGAGACTCTCACCGAACATCGAGTGGGGCATCCTGCCCGACAGCATCGTGCCCCTCATCGACGTTAAGGGAATGACCGGCACGACGCCGTAGCGGGGACCGCGGAGAGAGCCCGGTCATCGACGTGGCCGCCCGCCCGCGACTACTGCGACACCGACGATGCCACCCCGCCGGGCCCTCCCGGCGGGGTCTCCCCTGGCCCACGCGTCGGGGGAGCCGGAGGCCGGCCACGGCGGCCACGAAGGCGGAGAAGGAGCGAAGCCACAGCCGCCCCTGCCGCGTCGATGCCC
>DASRMJ010000090.1:0-4110 GCA_035647995.1 Thermoleophilia bacterium
GGAGAGGGAGGGCATCGGCGCGGGCACGGTGGCCGATCTCCCCTGGTGGGACCTCGAGGATCTCGACGCCTGCACCCGCTGCGGGCGGTGCGAAGAAGCCTGCCCCGCGTTCGCGGCGGGCCGGCCCCTCGATCCCAAGCAGATCGTGCTCAAGTCACAACGGGTCATGCGCGCCCGTCTCGGCGACGATCCCGACCCCACGGCGCAACCTCCCGACCTCTTCGACGTCATCGAGGACACCGCCGAGGTGTGGAGTTGCACCACCTGCCGCGCCTGCGTGCAGGCCTGCCCCGTGGCCATAGACCCGCTCGACAAGATCCTGGAGATGCGCCGCTACCTCACCAACGAGGGGCGCCTCACCGGTTCGGCGGCCAAGGCCCTCGAATCCATGGCTATGCGTGGCAACCCGTGGCTGCTCAAGCAGGAAGACAGGATGGCGTGGGCCGAGGGTTCGGAGGCGGACGTTCCGGTCATGGCGCTCATCCAGGATCCCGATCTGCTCGCGGAGGGGGAAGAGCCCCAAGAGGTCGACTACCTGTTCTTCGTCGGATGTGCGGGCAGCTACGACCCCCGTGCCCAGAGTATTACCCGTTCTCTCGTGCGACTGCTGTGGAAGGCCGGGGTCTCCTTCGCCGTTCTGGGCGAGGAGGAGACCTGCACCTGCGAAGCGGCCCGTCGCATGGGCGAGGAGATGCTCTTTCAGGTGGGCGGCACCACGCTCAAGGAGACCATCGAGCAGTATCGCTTCAAGAAGATCGTCACGGCCTGTCCCCACTGTCTGAACACCCTGCGCAACGACTACCCGCAGCTGGGCGCGCACTTCGACGTGGTCCACCACTCCGAGTTGTTGCTCGAACTGCTGCGCGACGGTCGCCTCCCGGCGCCCGTCGGGGTGGGCGTGCCGACGACCTACCACGACTCCTGCTACCTCGGGCGCTACAACGGGGTCTACGACGCACCTCGCGATGTGGTCGCGGCGGCGGCCGGCCGGCCGCCGCTCGAGATGGAGAAGCGGCGCGAGAACGGGTTCTGCTGCGGCGGCGGCGGCGGCCACATGTGGATGGAGGTCAAGATCGGCGAGCCGATCGAGTTCCTGCGCACCGCGCAGGCCCTCGAGACGCAGGCGGATGTGGTGGCGACGGCCTGCCCCTACTGCAAGATCATGTTCGACACTGGGTTGAAGGCGCCGGGGTTGGAGGGCCGCGCCAAGGTGCTCGATCTGGCCGAACTCTTGGACCGCGCCTACGGAGGGTGATCAGCTCCCGGTAGGGAAACTCCCGGCCTGCCTCGTCGGGGTCGCTCTTCGCAGTGGCACCGTCCCGCGAGTCGGGATCATTGGTTCCTAAATTTGCCTAAATTTGCCCGTTATGGGTTAGAATCTAAGCATGGAAGAGCTCCGGGACATCCGATGGGTAGCGCGCCTTCTCGGTCTCTCTGAGCGGTCGGTCTATCAGATGGTCCGGGACGGGCGCCTTCCGGCACTTCGTGTGGGGGGTCGCTGGCGGTTCCGGCCCGCGGAGATCGAGGGCTGGCTGGACAGCGTGGACACACGGGCTGCGCCGGCCGACTTGATAGACGGTGGGAGTACCCGGGGCGAGTCCGGCAGCGGTGAAGCCGATATAGCGGGCGGCCGCAGCCCCGAGGTATCCCTGGCCCACGTGGAGCGACGCGAGTTCGAACGCATCGTTGGCGGGATCGAGGACACCCTTGAGAGGCGCCTGGCGTTTGTAGCCCTCCTCGGTACGGCCAGCACGGCCCGAGGATGGCTTCCCCCCGTGGTGGTTGGAGGTCACGCCGTTGAGTTCTATACCGCCGGAGGCTACGCGACGGTCGACATCGACCTTGTGTCGGCTCACGAACCGCTTGAGAAGCTCCTCCCGGAGTGGGGATTCGTGCCTCGGGGTCGACATTGGCTACACGAGACTCTCGGCCTCGTCGTGGAGGCGCCGGGGGCGTACCTCGAAGCCGGGCAGCGGGATCGCGTGACCCGGGTGGAGATCGCGGGCGCGATCGCCCTCGTTCTTGGTGTAGAGGATCTCATCGTCGACCGTCTCTCCGCCTGTGTCCACTGGGGTTCCGAAGATGATTGCCGCTGGGCCGAGGTGCTCCTCGACCTTCACGCGGACCGAATCGATCGTGCGTATCTGCTGGAGAGGGCGCGTGCGATGGAGGTCGAGGAGCGTCTGAAGGCCGTTCTCGACCGGCCGGATTCGCCAGCTGAGCCCGCATGAGTGCGGGCGGGACCGTCGACTACCAAGTGTGGCGCGAGGAGCGTCGCCGGTTGCTCGCGAGACAGCTCGAGCTTCTGACGCGGCCCGCGAAGGATCGACCCGGCCTGAGCAATTCGCGGACCCACCGACCGCGCTCCGAGGACCATTGGGCTGCGATCGCAGACGGGGCTCGGGCCGAACTCGAGCGCCGGGAGACGAACGGGCGCTGGGCCTGGGTCGAGAGACGACGGCTGCTGATCAGCTCCCGGTAGGGAAGCTCCCGGCCTGCCCCGCCGATCTGAACGGCGGCAGGGTGCTGCGGAGGCGTCGGGAGTCCGGGCCGCCGCGCCGATCCGGCCGGCGGCGGATGATCCCGAGCTTCGCTCAGTCCTCCGCGATCGGGGCCGACATCTTCGGCATGAAGCTCGGCCGCCCGTCCGCGCGGATTCCCTCGGGCATGAGCAGCTCGTTCATTAGGTCCACGCACATCTCATACGCGGCCTCGAGGTCGAACCCCTTGTGGTCGAAGAACCACTGCAGCACCAGGCCTTCCATGAGCCCGAGGATCATCGACGTCGTCCGCTGCACGTCCACCGGGCGAAAGTCACCGGCGCGCACGCCGTCCTCGACGATGCGCTCCATGTAGGTGCGGTACGAGTTGTAGATGTCTTGGGTGTACTCCTGCACCTGCGGCGTGCGGATGGCCTGGGCCATGTAGTCGATCACCACGGTGTAGTAGCGGCGGGCGCGCTTCTCGTTCCCGAAGAGGTTGTTGAAGATCATCATGATCTTCTCGGGAGGCGTGGCGTCGGCCTGGCAGAAGCCTTCGAAGTCTGTGGAGAGCCGCTCCACGATCATGTCGAGCACGGCGAGGAAGACGTCTTCCTTCCGCGGGAAGTAATAGGAGATGAGGCCCTTGCTCACTCCGACTCGTCCGGCGATGTCGGCCAGGGTCACGTGGTTGTAGCCCAGATCGAGGATGAGGCGCAGCGCCGCGTCGACGATCTCCTCGCGTCGGACTTCTTCCTTGCTCCGCGGTCTTGCCATGGTTCTCCCGCCCAGCATGGGGCTACTGATTGGTCGGCCAGATAACTACCAGAATATCACGGGCCGTGGGGCAAGGGCGACGCTTCACGCCCGGGTGCCCGAGGGTTCGCCCGCCGAAGGCGCCGAGGCCGGCTTGACGGGCCCCAGGGGGGCTTATATGGTCCACTAGGAAAGGAGGAGGCACTCATGAGTGATGAACTCGACCGCGCAGGCGACGCGCCGCCGGACGCGGTTGCCGAGCACACGCCCGAGGAGCAGGTGGCGTTCGAGGAACGCGTACGCTCCATAGCGGTTCATGCGGAGTTTGCGCGCATCCGGGCCCTCGCGGAGTTGGAGGAACTGGACGAAGCAGAGAGGGAGGCGGAGGCGGCCGGCGACCACGTGGCCGCGGGCGGTATCCGCGAACAGAGGGACGAGATGAAGCGCGGGCACCTGTTCTCGGTGGCCGTACTTGCGTTTCTACTCGTGGTGGCTCTCATCGTGATCCTCGCGGTCTGGGCCACGCGCGGCACGGACCTCACCGAGAGCCTGACGGGCGGTGACTCGTCGGCGTCGGTGGCGGAGATCGCCCCGCCCGTGCCGGCCGCGACCTCTGCCGAGGTGCTGCCTCCGGAAGTCTTCAGGTACGTCTGCTCCGACTGTGGAAGCACCGAGGTGACGCAGGTTCCGCTGGATCTGAACAAGCAGGCGAAGTACCAGTACGGCTACGAAGCCGGCGGTTCGCGCATCGCCATCCTGAGCGTCGTGGACGGGGCGGAGTACGACGCGCTCGCGCAGTCCCTCGATGCCGCTTACGTGAAGGACCAGAGCGGTGGCGAGGACGTGGGCGCGCCGAAGTATCTGGACGATGCAG
>DASRMJ010000091.1:0-9997 GCA_035647995.1 Thermoleophilia bacterium
GCTCGCCCGGGCGCTCGCCGAGTTCATGTTCGACGACGAGAAGGCCATGGTGCGCATCGACATGAGTGAGTTCATGGAGAAGCACTCGGTAGCGCGGCTCATCGGCGCCCCTCCCGGCTACGTGGGCTACGACGAGGGCGGCTACCTGACGGAGGCCGTCCGTCGTCGCCCCTACTCCGTGCTCCTCCGAGACGAGGGGAAACTCACCGACGGCCACGGCCGCACGGTGAGTTTCGGGAACGTGGTGGTCATCATGACCTCGAACATCGGCAGCCGGTGGATCCTCGACTCCGATCCCGCCTACGAACCGAGCCGGAACATGGGAAGAGACCAGGTCCTGGATCTCCCCTTAGGCCGCTTGTCCTCATGGGGGCCAGGGGCCGTTTCGCCTAGTCGAGCACCTCGGCCGGGAGCCGAGATTCGATCTCGAGAACCGCTGACCTCGCAATGGCCAACGATTCGTCGACTTCTTCCCGGGGCGGCTCGAACACTTCCCCAGGGTAGCGGAACTTCCAGGAGTACTCGGTCATCGGAGCGGCGCGCCTCAGGATCTCGGTCAGGGAGCCATCAATCTCAGCGCACTGCCCGCCAAGAACCCCGAGGTCGTGCGTCTTGCGGAACGGCACGTCGTGCCACGTGAGAAAAGCCTTGGCCGCCTTCTCCACCGCCTGCTGGCAGTGGAACACAACGTCGCCAAGCACTGGGTCGTCGGCGGCCACCTCGTTGGCGGCAGCACGCAGGTCGCCAGCCGCCCGCGCGAGCCAGGCCCGAGTGTCTTCCCTTCTTACCGGGTCAAGCAGCATGCAGTAGAAGCCCCTCACGAACCACCGTCGCCGGCAGCGACGCCCGCAGGTGAAGACGCCGATCGAACTCGCGGCGAGTCCACACGACAATGTCAACGGGCTCTCCCAGACCCCAAAGGGCCTCGTAGCCTTTTCTGGCCCTCCGGAGCTCGGCCGGCGCGTCGTCGGCCAAGACCACGAGGATGTCATAGTCGCTGTCCGGTCCCGCATCGCCTCGGGCCGCGGAACCGAACAAGTAGACGAGTTGAGGAGAGTAGACGTCGACCAGCCTGCGGACGGCCTCCGCCAAAGCGACGTTGGTGGTGGGGTCAAGTGTGACGGCTTGGGTGCTCCGAGTCATCCGTGTTCCCTCCGGGATCGACGTTCCCCCCGTCCTGAGAAGCGCCCGCGATCGTCAGGCTGCTTCATACTGGACCAGCGCCGAAGCCGTCACCTCGTCTCGAAGAGCGCGGCCGAGGAAGCCAGGCGTGTTCAAATCGACCTTCCGCCCAACCAGTTCGGATAGTTCCCGCTCAAGCGCGAAGAAGCGCAAACCCATACGGGTGCCGGGTTCAAACTCCACCAGGACATCAACGTCGCTCTCGGAGCCGAAATCTTCCCGCAGGATGGAGCCGAAGAACGCCGAGTGCCGAACATGGTGCCGCCGGCAGAAATCCGCGAGTGCTCCTTCGGGGATGTCGACTCCGTTGACCGTCATGACCAGGCGAACCTCTTCTTCAGGGCTCACGACCGGGGGGCGATTTGCTGGGGGGTGCCCGCTTGGTGCCTATCGTACCACCGCGACGATCAAGCCGGCGCCCCGACTCCGTACTCCGTCCGGACGGGCGTCGCCATCCCAACAGCCACGGACGTGCAGTGGCCACGGCGCCTCAACCTCCGATCGCCGGGTCGCGGCGGCCCGGTCGGCCGCCGCCGACAACCCGCCGACAACCCGCCGACCGCCCGCCGGTCTAGGAGCGGGTCCTGTCGGGTGAACCGGCGCTTTCGATGTCGCCGGGCGCCGCGCGTTCAACAAGGTAGCGGCCGAAGACCAGACCGAGCGCCGCCACGGGAAGGTTGATCAGCCAGAACTCCGCGAAGTTCTGCGCCAAGAAGAGGTTGGCCAAGCCCCCCATGATGCCGAAGACAAGCCCTGCCAAGATGAGTAGCCACCCGAGTGCGAACATGGATCCCCCTGTATGTGATAGTGCACTCAAGCACAAGATGGTCGGTTCCCGTCCGCCCCGCCGCGGCCCCCGCCGACCTTCAGGCTCGCCCCATCATTGCCGCTGCGGGCGGATGTGTCAAGGTGCTCCACTCCTCCGGATCGGACGGGCCGAGGCGCTCTGATATGATTTGAGCAAGGCCGGACCGAGGAGGATCATCGTGGCAGAAGGACTGGATCTATCAGCATCGCCCGTCCTAGCGGGCCTGACCGTAGCCGACGTCGACGAGATCGAGCGCGTCGCGACCATCATGCACTACGACGCCGGTAGGACCATCTTCTCAGAGGGTGAAGTCACAGACGCCGCCGGCATCGTACTCTCCGGTCGGGTGAGTCTGCGCACGACTCTCGGCTCTGAACAGATCGACGTCGCCGAGGCGGGACCCGGCGATCTCATCGGGTGGTCGGGCTTGGTGCCGCCCCACCGGTTCTCCGCGACCGCCGTGGCCGGGGAAGCCGCCACCGTCGCGCTCTTGAAGACCGAGGATCTCGCACGCTTGAGCGAAGAAGACCAGTATTTGGGGCGCATCCTCATGCGCAACGTGGCCTCACTCATCTCGGAACGCCTGCGCGAAGCGCACAAGAATTCGGCGGCGCTCGTGCAGCAGCTCAGAAGCTACGTTCCTTCGGGCAAGGCCATGAGTTCGAGGGCCCCCGACTGACCTCGGTCGGGGGGCGTCGCCTCGGTTCGGGTCGGGTGACGCCGGACACCACGGCGTCCGAGGTGCTACTCGCGCGACCGTCGGCGCGGCCACTCCATCCTCAGCTCCGACACCAGCATCCCGCACAGGATGGCGGCCGCCCCCGCCCACCCCGCTAGGGATAGCCGCTCTCCCGCCAGGGCGTAGCCGAACAGCCCCGCGAACACGGGCTCCATGGTCAGGATGACGGCGGTGCGGGTGGACGAAGCGTGCTTCTGGGCGAAGGTCTGGATGTAGAACGCGGCCGCCGAAGCGAACAGAGCCGTCACGCCGAGGGCCACCAGAACTGAGGGCTCCCACACGGCCTCCAACGACAAGGGCTCACCCAGAGCCCATGCCCCGAGCGCCAGAACGCCACAGAGCGCGGTCACCACCGCCAACTGCACCACCGTCAGTATCGCCGCGTCGTGCCGTCGCGCGTAGCGCGAGGTAGCGAGGATGTGCGCCGAGAAGCTGATGGCACACAGCAGGACGAGCCCGTCGCCGAGAAGGTGGAGTTCGGTGGACCCTCCAGAGAGAAGGAAGAGACCGACAGCCGCGAGACCCACTCCGAGGACGGCCCGGAGGTCGGGCCAGATGCGCCAGACCAGACCCTGCAGCACCGGTACCAGGACCACGAAGGTCCCCGTGATGAAGCCGGCGTTGGAGGCCGTGGTGCGCTGGAGCCCGAAGGTCTGGAAGATGTAGCCGAGACCCAGGAACGTCCCCATGAGAAGGCCGGCCGCCACGGAGTCCCTCAGACCGCGACCGGCCGCCACGGAGGCCCTGAAGCCGTGAACCCCGGCCGCCGCGCGTGCGGCCGATCCCCGCCGGCCCGATCGGCGGGCGCGCATCGCCCACGTCCCGAGGCCCATCACGATGGTCGCGACCCCGAACCTGATCGCCAGGAAGGGTAGCGGCGGCAGAAGTGCGACCGCGTCCTTGACCATGACGAAGGTCCAGCCCCACACAGCCGTCACCCCCACGAGAAGGATCTCGGCGGCTAGGCGTTTGCGCCGGTCGGATAGCGGGGTGTCGGGCAAGGCGCTCCGTTCGACGGGGCCATGATGGTGGGCCGGATGGCCGGTCGGTATACTACCAGACCGCGCACCGCGCACCGCTCGTCGACCGCTGGGAGACCCGGCACGTTGAGGGCGGCCCACCGGCACCCTGCGGGAGCCCTGCGGGCCGGCCGCCGATAGGCTGCCCGGGCGCGCGGATCGCCCGCTCCACCCACCGACATCTGGAGAGTCCATCTTGACCAAGCCGCACCGCGGGGAGACCCTCGAACTCTCGATCACCGGCCTGGCGTTCGGGGGCCAAGGCATCGCCCGCCTGGACGACTTCGTGGTCTTCGTGGCCGGGGGCGTCCCCGGCGACCTGGTCCGGGCCACCACTCTCCGCGTCAAGAAGCGCTACGCGGAGGCCCGCCTGGACGAGATCGTCGAACCCTCGGCGGATCGCGTGCCGGCCATGTGCCGCCACTACGGCACGTGCGGCGGCTGCCGCTGGCAGAGCCTCGCCTACGACGTCCAGCTCCGCTACAAGCAGCAGCAGGTGGTCGACTCCCTCGAGCGCCTCGGGAAACTGACTGACTTCTCCGTTCAGCCCATCAAGGCGATGGACGATCCCTGGCGATACCGCAACAAGGTGGAGTTCTCCATAGGCCGCACCGACGGGGACCTCGTGGTGGGCTTCCATCCGCCGGGAAGGTGGGACGCAGTCCTTCCCCAGACCGAATGTCACCTGCTCCCGCGGGCCACCGAAGGAGTGCGGGCGACCGTCGAGGAGTGGCTGCGCCAGGTCGGAGCCACCCCCTGGGACGCGCGTGAAGGCGAAGGCTACGCCCGGCAACTCTCAGTGCGCGAGGCGCACGGGACGGGAGAAGTCCTGGTGAGTCTGGTCACGGCGCCGGGACCACTCCCCCGACCGGAGAGCTTGGTCGGCCTGCTCCGCGAACGCCACCCCACCGTGGTCGGCGTCCTGCACGCGCAGAACGGAGGCGGAGCGGACGTGGCCAACGGCGTCCCCTACGAAGTCCTCTGGGGGCGCCCGCACCTGTACGAACTTCTGGGGGACCTGCGCCTCAAGATCTCCATCGACGCCTTCTTCCAGACGAACTCGCACATGGCGCCGGTGTTGTACGCCACCGCCGCCGAGGAAGCCGCCCTCTCCGGGGGAGAGGTGGTGTGGGACCTCTATTCCGGCATCGGGTCGATCGCCCTCTTCCTGGCCGGACGATCGCGCTCCGTCCTGGGGATAGAGATCGTGCCTGCCGCGGTGCGGGACGCTGTGGAGAACGCTGTGGAGAATGGTGTTACCAATACCATGTTCCTGGAAGGCAATGCCCGAGTGGTGCTCAAGGAGGTGCTCGAAGGCCGCCGCGCACTGCCGCTCGAGGTGACCCGCCCGGACGTCGTGGTGGTGGACCCCCCGCGCGGCGGGCTGGCCCACAAGGTCATCAGACGCGTGGCGGCGGCCGAACCGGCGAAGGTGGTGTACGTGTCGTGCAATCCCACGACCCTCGCTCCCGACGCCGCGCTCTTCGGCGAACTCGGTTACCGCCTCACCCGAGTCACCCCGGTGGACATGTTCCCGCACACGCCACACATCGAGGCCGTGGCGCTGCTGGAGCGCGGGCACTAGCCGAGCGTGGGCCTCAGTCCGGAACCGGCTCCCGGGCTTCCAGCCCGGGAGGACCGCGCTACCCGGAACCGCGGCGCCTGTCCCGCGCCGAGCGCGCGAGCCCCACGAACCGACCCGAGTTGACTGCCAGAAACGCCACGGCCAAGAAGGGTAGCGCCGGCAGCGCGGGCTTCCAGACGAGCGCGACCGTCACGGTCACCAGGAACGATGCGGCCATGGCGAGGAAGCCAGCGACCGGCCGCAGGCCGGCGCCGGCGGAGCCGGCCGCGAACAGTGACAGGAAGATCACGTCGCTCATGCCCAGACCCATCCCCGACCCCGCGACGCCCAGCACCGGAAAGTGGATGAGCAGGTAGTCGAGCACCACGGGCGCCTTCTCCACCACGACCTTGGTGGGTCCGGCGAACACGCTCCACACGTCGGCGACGAGCGCGACGCCGGCCACGACGACCAGCCACCACGCCTCCGCGACCTGGCGTCCCAGCAGCACTCCGATGCTCGCCGCGAGCACCACCTTGAAGGGGACGGCCGCCGCGAACCAGCCGAGTCGGGAGAGGAGGACCGCGCTGACGATACCCACCACGATGAGCGCGCCCAGCGCCGCGGGGGAGAGCACGCCCTTCACTAGGGTCCAGGACATGAGCAGGACAGGCACCAGACCGAGCGCGAAACCGAGAAGCACGCGCACCTCGATGGAGCCCACGCCGGGCACCCTGGGTGCGAGCTCAAGAACGGCGACCGCGGCCACAGCCCAGAGAGCTACCCGCGCCAACACGGGCCTCGGCCTACGGAGCGCGGCCGTGGTCATCAGTAGGGTGGTTCGTCCCGGTACCAATCGCCGAGAGCCCGGAAGGCATTCCAGAAGGCCCGTTTGGCATCGCCGTCATCAAGCGAGTCGTCGATGTCGGGCGTGACGAGCACACGGCAGAACGGGGTGAACACCTGGATCTCACCAGGGCGCCAAGAGATCTCGGCCATGGTGACGAGACGGTGGCGATTGAGCACCTCCAAAGCCTTCTCTCCCATCACCACGAGCATCTTGGGTTGGGTGATCTGGATCTCTTCGAGAAGGAATCCGGGGCAGTTCTGCTCACCTTCCGCGGATTCCACGCCCGGGCACTTGACCGCGTTGGTGCCGTACAGAAGAAGGGGATCGACCGCCAGCCGCTCCACGCTCTTCAGGATCGCGGCGCCCGATCGGCCGAAGAAGGCGACGCCCTCACTGACCTCAAGATAACGCGGGCCGTACTTGACCATGAGGATGTCGGCGAGGGGGTGCCCGGAACCGACCGTGGGCAGGAAGTCGCCGCGCTGGCAACGGCGGCACTGCGACACCATCCGGTTGAGATCGTTGCTCTCGGCGATCGCCCGCTCCTCCAGCTTGTGGTAGATCTCGTTCCCGTCTTCGGGGACAGAGAAGCGCTCAGCTTTCCTTCGGGGTTCCGTAGCCATGGACCTTCCTTTGGGACCCGGGGGGACCGTGTCCCGGGGCTGGGGAACATATTCTCCCCCGCGAGGGCTAAGTCCTTCGCAGAGCGCGCAAGATCGAGGGCCCAGCCTACGACCCGGGCAGCACGTGGTCGAGGGTCGAGCGCAGCAACTTGAGCGATTGCAGGTAGAGCAGGCTCTTGCGCCGCGTCACTATGTCGGCTTCGCGCAGGGATGCCATGAACTCCTCGGGTCCACGGAACCGGGGCATGCGGAGCATGGCGGTCCCCAGTCCGGGAAGCACGTGCGCGTCGCTGCCGGCGCCGGCGGCCACGTTGTACTTGGCGGCGAAGCGTTCCGCGGTGACGTTGAACTGCGGCAGCATGTTGCGCGCATTGAACGTCTCGACGACGTCTATGCGGTGCAGGTTATCGACCATCATCCGGTACGAGGGGGTCGTACGCAACCGGTCGAACGGATGGGGGATGTACACGAGTCCCCCTTGCTCCTTGATCATGGAGAGAGTCTCGTCGAAGGTGTGCCCCTTGGGGATAAGCTCTTCGATGAAGAGGCCGATCACCTCACCATGCTGGGTCATGATCTCCTCGGCCACGATAACCGTTAGGTCGCCGGCGGCCAGCTCGCGCGCGAGCAACGCACCTTCGATGGCGTTGTGATCGGTCACCGCGATCGCGCCTAGACCGATCTCGCGGGCGGTCGCAAGGAGAGCCTCCACTGAGCTGGTGCTGTCCTTGGAGAACTCCGTGTGCATGTGCAGATCAGCATGGATCCAGCCTCCAGGCGACAGGATGGGCCCCCTGTGGCGACGCCGCATCTTGGTGACCCGAGAAGGGACGCGCCCGCCGTCCCGCTCCACCGGCCCGCCGCTGCCCACGGACCGTCGCAGCGCGTCTGCGTAGGCCTCCACCGTGGCGGAGGCGACCCGCTCCATCTGGTGGGCGGCGACCGGGGTCGTCTCCGCTCCGGTAGCGCGCGCGATGGCCTCGCCCAGGCCGGCATCCCGAGCGGGATCGAAGCACGACCACGCACCGCCGTCTTCAACCAGACCCCGAAAGACAGGGAGATCGGGGCTCACCACCGGACATCCCATGGCCAAGGCTTCGGCTGCCGTCTGCAGCAACCACTCGCCGCCCAGGAACGGCAGGATAGTCACGGCCGCGTCACGATAGCGGGAGGCCAGCTCGGAAGGATGGTCGAAGTCCACCCATTCGACCTGAGAACGGAGTGACCTCGGAGCGGGCCGGGGCGGCCACAACCCGGCCGAGGGGCGGTGCACGGCTACCCGAAGACCGTCGAGGCCGGCAGGGAAGGCTCCTACCAGCGACCGCATCAACGCGCGCAGCCCTCTGGTGTCGTCCCCCCTGAACACATAGAGGGCGATGCGAGACCTGGCCCCGGCGGGGCCTTCCGTCCCCGAAGCGGGTTCGCCTTCTTCGCTGGTGATGGCGGTTCCGGGGGAGATCACCCTGTATGAACCACCGAACAGGCCGGCCAGCACATCCGCCGCGGGCATCGAGGTGACGATGCGCTCGTCGAGCAGGTTGAAGAACCGCGATAGGACACCGGCACCGAGCTCGTAGGCCACCAGAGCCGCTGGAGTAAGGTGGAAGGTGGCGACAACGGGGCTGCGTGATTCGCGGATAGCTGTGAAGCTCACTGAGGGCGCGAAGGGCTCGTGGACGTGCACGACGTCGAAACCTCCGCCCACCAGCAGATGCTCCAGCCGCGAGTGCACGTCGACCGGCAGGCCGATGCTGGTGACCGAACCGTTGAGTCGGAACGAGAAGCTGCGACCGAGCGCCACCACCGGGACGCCGTGCTCCGGCCCCAGGGGGCCGGAGCCCACCGACGGCAGAAGGCGGCCATCAGGCGCCGTCCCCGGGCGCCACTGCGCCAGCAGCCCCAGAGCCAGTTGGTCGTGGTGTCGAGTGAGGCGGCGCATGCGCCGCAACTCACCGGCATCGTCGGACGAGGTGAGCACCACGGGGCGATGTCCGCGGCGCAGGAGTTCACGGGAGAGATCGGCGACGTGTTGATTCACCGAACTCGGCCGCACCCAGGAGAACGGAGTGACCAGAGCCACCCTCAGGCTCCGGTCACTCACCTCTCTCGCACCCACACGCGCGTCCGCTTCCATCGGATACGCGTCTACCCGCCCGCTGCGTCAGGCAGTCTCGGCCGGGGGCTCCGCTTTCGCCGCCGAGGGCGACGCGGCGGCTTTCGCAGCGGGCGATGTGGCTGTTGCCGGCGCGTCTGCGATGAAGGCTTCCGTCGCGTCGTGGGCCTCCGAGTCGCTGTACTGCGCGGGGGGCGACTTCATGAAGTACGAGGCGGGGCCGTACAACGCGCCGCCGATCCCACGGTCCAGGGCGAGCTTGGCGCAGCGGACCGCGTCGATGACGATGCCCGCCGAGTTGGGGGAATCCACGACCTCGAGTTTCAACTCGATGTTCAGGGGCACGTCGCCGAAGGTGCGGCCTTCGAGACGGATGTACGCCCACTTGCGGTCGTCCAACCACTCGACGTAGTCGGACGGGCCGATGTGCACGTTCTTGGCGCCCATGTCGTAGTCGAGTTGCGAGGTGACCGCGTTGGTCTTGGAGATCTTCTTGCTCTCCAGGCGCTCGCGCTCCAGCATGTTGAGGAAGTCGGTGTTGCCGCCCACGTTCAGCTGGCTGGTGCGTTCCAGACGCACGCCCCGCTCACGCATGAGATGGGCCAAGACGCGGTGCACGATGGTGGCTCCCACCTGCGACTTGATGTCGTCGCCGATCACCGGCAGGCCGCGCTCCTCGAAGCGCTTGCGCCAGTAGTCCTCGCGGGCGATGAACACCGGGATGCAGTTCACGAAGGCGCAGCCCGCCTCGAGGACCTGCTCCACGTACCACTTCGTGGCCATCTCGCTGCCGACGGGCAGGTAGTTGACCACCACGTCGGTGCCGGTGTCCTTGAGGACCTGGGCGATGTCCACGGTTGACCCGGGCGCTTTGGTGATCACCTCGGACAGGTACTTGCCGAGCCCGTCATGGGTCATGCCCCGCAGCACCGGGATGTTTAGCTTGGGCACATCACTGAACTTCACCGTGTTGTTCAGGCCGCTGAAGATCGCCTCGGACACGTCTTTGCCGACCTTGAGGATATCGATGTCGAACGCCGCCGAGATCTCGATATCGGAGATGTGGTAGCCACCGAGGTTCACGTGCATGAGCCCGGGC
>DASRMJ010000092.1:0-5183 GCA_035647995.1 Thermoleophilia bacterium
GATGCCGTGGCCTCCGGCCGTGCACAGCTCTCTGAGGGCAGTGGCCAAGCCACCCTCGGTCACGTCGTGCATGGCGACGATCCCCTCGTGGTCACGCGCGACGGCCGCCTCCGCAAGCACCCCGATCCTGTGCACGAACCCGCGACACTCGTCTACCTCAGCGGCGGTCATCCCCAACTCCATCAGCCGATCGGCAAGTTCGCCCGCGATGATGGCGGTGCCCTCCACGGCGACCCCTTTGGTGAGCAGCACCCGGTCGCCCGGTGCCATGTTCCGCTTGTCGAGGAGACGCGCACGCTCCACCGTGCCCGCCATGGTCCCCACGACGATCGGGCGAACCACCGCTTCCGTGATCTCGGTGTGACCCCCGCACAGGGTTATGCCGTGCCGCCGGCAGGAGTCACAGAGGTCGAGGAGGGCGCGTATGACCATGGAGGGCGTGGTGCCCGGCGGGAACAGGGCCGTCGCGATGAACCACCGAGGAGTCGCGCCCGAGGTCGCGATGTCGTTGGCGTTGACGAGGACCGCATACTCTCCGATGGAATCCGTGACGAGAGTGATGGGGTCGGACTTGAGCACGAGCACCTGCTCGGCCGAAATGTCCACCGCTGCGACATCTTCCCCCACCGCCGGCTCGATGAGGAGGGCCGGGTCATCGGCGATGACCCCCTCGAGGTACTCGTGCAGAAGATCGTTGGGGAACTTCCCCAGTGGGAGCGGCCGGCCGAGCATCACGATCCGGCTCACCTCGACAAGGCTCTCGATCTCGAAGTCGGGGCGGATCCGCGGAAGTCCGATGAACGACGGCGCGGGGTCTCCCCCAAGCGCCGCACCCGTGGGAGCAAGGAGGGCGGTGAGGCAGCCGGCGGCGTGCCCCGCGGCGACATCGAGCTGGTGGTCTCCGACCACAAGCGCTTCACCCGCGTCCACCCCGAGCCGGTCGAGAACGTAGTGGATGGCGTCGGGGGCCGGCTTCGGTCGGCCGGGGATGTCTCGTGATGCGACGACGTCGAAGTCCTCGATCCCGATACCGAAGAAGTTCCGCAGGGAGGACTCGATAGAGCCTTGGCTGTTGCGGCTGACGATGGCCAGCCGCACACCGTCACTGCGCAGTCCCCGAACGATCGACTCGGCAGCTTCCGCCGGCACGGCGAGGGCGGCGGCGGCGGCCTCGAACCTGTCGAGCACGGCGGAGAGCCTCGAGCGTTCGCCCTCGTCGGCCCTCGACTCGATGAACTCGAGGATCGGCTCACCTGCCGGGCACCCGATCGCTTCGCGGATCGCGGCGAAATCGAGCGCGCCCGGCAGCGTGAGAGTGCCGTCGAAATCGAAGAGCACTGCTCGTATCCGGTACGCCCGCTGACCCATGCGCCCTCCCGTTCGACCCGTGCCGCGCAGCAGGCGACATCTGACGTACATAGGATATCCTGTTGCCGGGGCCACGCCACGCTCGCGCGCGACCGGCGCATCCCCCTTCGGTGTCACCGAGCGATGGGAGCGCGTCATGGCCAAGGAGCAGGAACCGGACGCCCGCAGCGAGTCTCCCGGCGGGTGCGCGCCGGGAGCGGCCGTGCAGGACCACTACCCGGAGGAGTCCGCCCGCTGCTACGGATGCGGCCGCCTCAACGAGGATGGTCTGCATGTCCGCACGTGCTGGGCCCGCGACGCGGATGACCACGAGGCCGCCGCCCGGGGCGCGGAGAGCGATGAGACTGTCGCCCACTTCACTCCACGGCCCGAGCATACGGCCTTGCCGGGGATCGTCTACGGAGGGCTCATCGCGTCGCTGATCGACTGCCACTCCACCGGCACGGCCGCGGCCGCTGTCTTCCGTGCCGAGGGCCGAAGCTTCGACTCACAGCCGCCGGTGAGGTGCGTCACCGCTGCGCTTCACGTCGACTTCGTGAGGCCCACGCCCCTGGGTGTGACGCTCGAACTGCGAGGGCGCGTCAAGGAGCTGAAGGGCCGCAAGGTGGTCGTGACCACCACCCTCTCGGCTCTGGGTGAGGTCTGTGCCCGAGGTGAGGTGGTGGCGATCCGCCTTCCGCCCGCCGACGCCGCAGACCGGGCGTGAGTGGGCGCGCGCCGCCGCCGCCGACCACATGTGAACAGGCGCGCGCACCGGCCTATCCGCCAACCGCATGTGAGTGGGCGCGCGCCATCCTGTCCGCCGACCCATCCGACGCGTCCCCCTGACACGCCCCCCTGACGCACGAGAGGCCCCGCGGTCGCGGGGCCTCTCCGATCCGAGTGGGCGATACTGGGTTCGAACCAGTGACTTCTGCCGTGTGAAGACAGCGCTCTTCCACTGAGCTAATCGCCCCTGTCGATGGGGCGCATATACTAGCAAGCCGGGCCGACCAACGCCAAGAGCGCGGCCATCTCGGCCTCTCCTCTGCTACCCTACCGTCTGGCGTGCACTCGAATTCACCCTTGGGGGTGTTCCGTGGGGATCAGGCTCCTCGCGATAGTCATAGGCGGAGGACTGGGGTCGGCAGTGCGATACCTCGCGTCGTTGCTCGGGTGGCGGCTGTTCGGCCCAGGCTTCCCGGTGGCCACGCTCGCGGTCAATGTCGCCGGCTGCCTCTTGATCGGCGTGGCCTTCGCGCTCGCGGAGACGCGCGGCGCGATGTCACCCGTCACCCGGTTGTTCGTCATGACCGGCTTCCTCGGTGGGCTCACCACCTTCTCGACGTTCGCGCTCGAGACCGTGGACTACGCCCACGTGACCAGTCTCGCGGTCGCTGCGCTCAACGTCCTGCTGAGCACTGCGGGCGGACTGGCCGCCGTCGTCGCAGGCCTGTGGCTGGGCCGAGCCCTCTGACCGCAGGTCGCGTCACGCCAGATCGGCGAACACCGGACTACTCAGGTAGCGCTCACCGGTGTCGGGCAAGATCACCACGATGAGCTTGCCGGCCGACTCGGGTCGCTGAGCCACCGCCACCGCCGCGTGGACTGCAGCCCCAGAGGAGATGCCGGCCAGGATGCCTTCCTCTCGGGCAAGTCTCCGGGTCATGGCGAACGCTTCGTCGTTGCTCACCTGGACGATCTCGTCGATGACGCCCACGTCGAGCACGGCGGGCACGAAGCCCGCGCCGATGCCCTGGATCTTGTGCGGACCGGGCGCCCCTCCCGATAGGACGGGCGAGTCGGTGGGCTCTACCGCCACCGTGCGGACTCCGGGCTTGCGCGCCTTCAGGACCCCGCCTACTCCGGTGATGGTGCCGCCGGTGCCAACACCGCTCACGAAGATGTCCACGTCGCCGTCCGTGTCGAGCCAGACCTCTTCGGCCGTGGTGGCGCGATGCACCTCGGGGTTGGCGGGGTTCTCGAACTGCTGCGGGACGAAGGAGCCGGGTGTGGCCGCCGACAACTCCTCAGCCGCCCTGATGGCCCCCTTCATACCTTCCGAACCCGGGGTGAGCACGAGTTCCGCACCGTAAGCCTTGAGTAGCGCACGACGCTCCAGGCTCATGGTGTGTCGGGCATGGTGAGCAGCAGTCTGTAGCCACGTGCCGCAGCGACCATGGCAAGGCCGATGCCGGTGTTGCCGGACGTGGGCTCGATGATGACCGTCTCGCCGGGGACCATCTTCCCGGCCTCCTCGGCCGCCCTGATCATGTTCCAGCCGATGCGGTCCTTGACCGAACCGCCCGGGTTGAAACTCTCCAGTTTCGCCACCACTCGGGCCCCGGCGCCGCCGGTCACCTTGTTCAGCTCGACGAGCGGGGTGTGTCCGATCAACGCCGATACGTCGGGAGCTATGCGCATGTCTGCCTCCTCATCCTGCGACGCGGGCCCGAAGAGTGCCCGTCCGGGCCCGGAACTCCCTCGAATCGCGGCGCCTTTAACACTCGAAACTCTATCAAGTTACTCAGCTTTACTGACCCGAGTCTAGCACCTTGAGCTACGATGTCAAGCCCTCGCGCCGCTGGCGCGCCCGCCTCAGCCGATGCGTCTCGGCCTGGCGTCTCCGACATCCGGGCATCGGGCCGTGGCTCCGACGTCCAGGCATCGGGCCGTGGCCTCGAGGCGCCGGCACAGGCACCGGCACAGGCTTCGGCCGGCCGGCGTCAAGCCGCGCGGAACCGCCTGAGGCGCAGCGAATTGGAGACCACGCTCACCGAACTCAGCGCCATGGCCGCGGCGGCGAACATGGGGTCAAGCAGGATCCCGAAGATCGGGTAGAGCACGCCGGCGGCCACCGGGATCAGGGCGACGTTATAGCCGAAAGCCCACCCCAGATTCTGCCGGATCGTGCGAATGGTGGCCCGACTCAGGTCGATGGCAGTGGCGATAGGCATGAGGTCGCCTCGGATGAGGGTGATATCGGAGGCCTCCATGGCCACGTCGGTGCCGGTGCCGATGGCGATGCCGATATCCGCCTGAGCCAAAGCCGGAGCGTCATTGATGCCGTCGCCGACCATGGCCACGACCTTCCCCTCGGCCTGGAGTTTGCGCACTTCCTCGGCCTTGTGCTCGGGGAGCACCTCGGCCAGGACCCTGTCGATGCCCACCTGCCGCCCTATGGCCTCGGCGGTGCGGCGATTGTCGCCGGTCATCATGACCACCTGCAGGCCCATCTTCTGCAGCCTCGCCACGGCCTCCGCGGAATTGGGCTTCAGCGTGTCCGCCACCGCTATGATGCCGGCGAGACGACCATCCACGGCCACGAACATGGGAGTCTTGCCCTCGGTGGCGATTCGTTCCGCCTCATCCTCGAGGGTGCCCGCCTCGATGCCCCTGTCACGCATGAGCTTGAGGTTCCCTAGAAGCACGCGGGCGCCCCCGACCGTCACTTCGATGCCGTGGCCGGGCACCGCGTTGAAGTCTCGTCCATCGGACAGGTCGAGCCCAAGCTCGCGCGCCTTCTCGACGATGGCTTCGCCCAGGGGGTGCTCCGAGCCGCGCTCAGCCGAGGCGGCCAGCGCGAGGAGCGACTCCTCTGTGAGGGGCGGAGCGACCTCCCCGACGGAGCCGGCTTCGCGGTCCCGGTCGGCCGCTTCCGCGAGCACAACATCCGCGAGCACGATGTCGGTGACCACAGGCCTGCCCTCCGTGAGGGTGCCCGTCTTGTCGAGCACCACGGCGTTCAGCTTGTAGGCGCGCTCCAGCGCTTCGCCGGAGCGGATGAGAATGCCGTTCTCGGCCCCCTTGCCCGTCCCCACCATGATGGCCGTAGG
>DASRMJ010000093.1:0-2290 GCA_035647995.1 Thermoleophilia bacterium
GTCTCCTGGGATGTCGAGGCCACGACGTGCCCGTCGCCCACGCGGTCACCGGCGGAGGCGGCGGCGGACGCGGCCAGAGTGGGCTGCGTCGAACCGGCACTCCCCGCAAGGTCGATGAAGCCGATCTCGGCGGGAGTGACCATCCCCAGACGGTCGGCGGTGTCCTTCACCCGTTGCGTGGACGAGAGGGAGGCCTGTTCGGCCTTGAGCGTCGAACGTTCCGCAACCAAGTCGTCCATTCGTTGCTGCAACTGGGCCACCTGATACTGCGAGCGGCGCATACCCACGTTGAGTCCCATCGGAGCGAGGAGTGCGCACCCGAGGGCCACCACCAGCACCACCGTCGGAAACAAACGGACCCGCGAGTCGCGAACGACCCGAAGAGTCGGCTGCCGAACCGGACTTCTTTCGGCCGATGGTCTTCGCTCGGCCGAACGCGCTCGCTCAGCCGACGACCTGCCCCGGACCTCGGGGGCTTCGTGATGGGAGTTTGTCTCCCAGGAGGCCTCCCGGCCCGCGTAGGAGCGTGCTTTGGCGACAGCCGTTCCGGTTCGCCCAGCCACGCGCTCCGCACTCCTGCGGGCCGCGGCGGACCGCGTCTCGTCGTAGCTCCACCGAGGGTGGTCGTAGGAGCGCGCAGCCGCACCCATCACAACTTCCTAGCAGCACGGAGTTTCGCCGAACTGGAGCGAGGATTCGACTCGATCTCGCGAATCGTGGGTGTGATGGGCTTGCCCGTGATCATCTCCATCGTCGGCTCCTTGCCGCACACGCATATGGGGAAGTCCGGCGGGCAGGTGCACGGGTGGACCTGGGCGGCGAAGAACTCCTTGACGATGCGGTCTTCGAGCGAATGAAAGCTGATCACCGCCGCCACCCCTCCCGGCTCGAGAAGCGAGAGGGCCTGCGGAAGAGCACGCCGGAGACTGTCCAGTTCGCCGTTGACGGCGATGCGAAGTGCCTGGAACACTCGCCTGGCCGGGTTCCTTGAGCCGAATCGGGCCGGAGCGGGGATCGAGGCCTTGACGGTGTCGACCAGCTCACTCGTGCGCCGGTAGGGCGCCTGCAGGCGCCGACGCACGATGGAGCGGGCGATACGAGAGGCGAACCGCTCCTCGCCGAACTCCCTCAGCACCCAGCAGATGCGTTCCTGATCCCACTCGTTCAGGATGTCGGCGGCGGTCAGGCTCAGATCGGGGTCCATGCGCATGTCGAGAGGTGCGTCGTAGCTGTACGAGAAGCCTCGTTCCTCCGTGTCGATCTGCATGCTGCTCACGCCGAGATCCATGTATATGCGGTCCACAGACTGCCCCGAGCGCTCCAACTGCTGAAGCGTGTCGGCGAAATCGCCGCGGTAGAACCGGGTGGGAGTCTGCACCGTGCGTTTCCACTCGTCGAAGTAGCCCTGAGCCACGGGATCGCGGTCGCATGCGAGGAGGAGGCCCGAGGAATCCAGCCGCCGCATCACCTCGAAGGCGTGTCCGCCCGCTCCGAAGGTGCAATCGACCACCCGAGAGCCCGGTTCGAGATCCAGCACATCCAAGAGCTCGTTCGTGAGTACGGGCACGTGGGCCATGGCCATCTCCGCCTCGAATTCCAGTGAGTACGCGACTGCAGTCATCATCAGGACGCGTCCTCCTCGCACTCAGACTGCACGAACTCCTCGAAGGCCTGAGGATCCCAGATCTCAAAGTGATCCCGGTGGCCAGCCATGAGGACCTTCCCGGACAACCCCAGGGTCTTCACGGCTGCGTCCGGCAGGAGCACCCGCCCCGCCTTGTCGACAGTGACCTTCTTGATGCCCGAGTAGAGATTGCGGATCATCCGAGACACATCCTTCGCCTCGAACTCGTTCAACTGTTCGAGATATTTCTGGTCGTACTGTGTCCAGCTCTCGAGCGGGAACACCCTGATGCAGGGTTCCCCGTGACCGGCCGGAACGAAGTAGGCGATCGAGTCCGCGGGGAAGTAGCGCCGGTATTGCGCGGGCAAGGTGACCCTTCCCTTGTCGTCCACGCTGTGCTCGTACCGGTCGGTGAAGAAGATGGGCGATGTGTCCGTCGCTTCCACAGTGTGCCCAGACTAATCCCATCCACTCCCAAATGCAACCCTTTTGTTGCACTTCGCCATCATTTCGTCCCACATCGGCGCTTTGCAGGGATTCGTGGACCCCTCGGAACAACACCCAGACGACCTTCAGAGGCCGAAATCGCCCCGCGTACGCAATGCATACTGCAAAAGCATACGCATGCAGCTCATGTTGCGCATCGGCGACAGCGCGGGATGTGAG
>DASRMJ010000094.1:0-3430 GCA_035647995.1 Thermoleophilia bacterium
CTTCTGCGCGAAGGCGTCTGCGATGTCGGCCGCTTCGACCGGGTGAACGCTGGTGGCCGTGATGTCGATGAAGTTGGTCTGCGCATCGGGGCGAACATCGACCATACCTAGAAGTTGCTCGGTGGTGTAGCCGGAACCCAACTCCTGGGCGACCGCATCCGCAACGGTGTTGAGGCGCACCATTCCCGCGCCGGTCTGCAGCTCGCGGTTCAGGTCGCGCACCTCGAAGACGCGGGAGCCGAACAGCGTGACGTCCAGGTTCGAGACCTTATAGAGGAGCTGGGACGAAGCCCGATACTTGGGAGTGCTTAGAAGAGAGAACAAGAGTGCCGCTGCCGCTACTACCGCGACCGCCGCGATGATTATCCACTTGCGCTCTCGGATGACTCGCAGATAGTCACCGAGTTCGATGGTCTCGAGCTGGTCCGCGGTTGAGTCGTGGGCATCCATGAGGGGCTAGTCTAGTGTATGGACCGCACAACATACAAGCGATCGAGGCGTGACGCGGTAGGGAAGCCCCCGCGCTGCTCCGCTTCCGCTTCCCGCCCGGCTTCCGAGCGGACGGCGCAGGAGGGTGCGACGTGTGGTCCCCGTCGTGACCCGCGGAGCACGCTAGCAGGCTGCTGAAGAGGGACGCTTCGCCTCCAGAGCGCGATGGGCGAGTGCGAGACAAGGACGCAGGAAGCGCACGTAGCGGCCGCTACGTGCGCGACCGAGGACGCCGTATCGCGCCGCCCAGTGCGTTCTGGGGGCCAAGGCTTCGCTTTTCAGCAGCCTCCTATGGCCGGTCTTCGACGCCGGTGGAAGTCACAAGCCAGCGGAAGGAGTTCGGAGGTTGCACGCTCCGACCATCGATCTGGAGCGTCAGCGCCCCAGGCTTGCCGACCACAGCGTTCACGGACCCCTCCGCGGAGAGCGTCACCGACTCGTCCTTGGCGATCATCCCCACGTGCAGTGCCTCGCCGGACACCGCGTCACGGAACTCGACCCACACGTCCTCTTTGGCCTTGACGGTCAGTGAGAAGGGGACGGCCGCCTGGGCTTCTGTGGTGGTGGTCGAAGCCATGAGCGTCGTGGTCGAAGTCGGAGCGCTCGTGCTCGGCGTGACAGATCCGTCAGTCGTGGGCGTGGTATCTCCAGTCTCGGAGACGGCGGTGGTGGAACTCGAGTCCGCGGTGCCGACAGAGTCTCCGTCGAAGATCGAGAACAGGCCGAGCTCCGAAGCCCCGAAGAAGGTGACGGCGACGAGGCCGATCACCAGGACGCCGAGGACGGCTACCCTCAGCAGCCGAGACCCGCCGCGGCGGGCTGTGGTCGAGCCGCCCGAACCGCGCCGGGACCTCCTCGGCACGTCGAGAGCGCTGCGGGAGGCGGTCGGCGTCGGGGAGTGCTTCTCGCCGCGCGGCGTCGGACTGAAGAAGTCAGGCGTCGGCGCAGACTTGGGCGTGGGCACGGGCGCCTTGGGCACAACCGCCGGCGCAGGCACTGAGGACGGTGCGGACGATGGAGCGGCGACGGGCGGGGCGCCCGCTGCGGGCCCGGTCGGCGATATCGGACGGACTCCCGCCGGTGTGGCGGAGGCCGGTCCGGGGACGGTTCCTGGGGCGGTTCCGGGGGCCGTTTCTGGGATCTTTCCGGCGCTCGTTCCAGGCTCCGTTCCCCGCGCGCCCATGTCCCCGGGACCGACGTGCGGCTTGGCCGCCCCCGTGAGCAGCGCCTCCGCATCCAATCCGAGATGCACCGCATACCGAACGATCATGCTCTCGGCGTAGGTCGGGCCCAGCACTCGGCCGAACTCCCCGCGCTCCAAAGCCTCCAGGTAGAGCACTCGGATGCTCAGCGCTCGGGACACCTGCTCAAGCGTCTGCCCCGCTGACATACGCGCGCCCCGGAGCGCGCGACCCGCAGCCAGGAACCCGCTCTCATCGATGAATGTGCCCATTCCGCCCGTCTCCTCGTCGCCGTATCGATACCAGTTCCGCGGAACACAGCTCAATCTTCCCACATCCGGGGCTCCGGCGGGGGCGGCTGTTGACGCCCCCATGGCCCCGTACTATGCTGCCAGTGTCCAAGACCCCGCTCCGCCGCGGTCAACGCCGAGAGGCGACATCCCCGTCCGGGAAGACATCTCGCACCCAGGGAGTCACGTGCACCAGACCACATCCCCAAGCACCGGCCGCAACACGGATGATTGACTCCCGGGCGCGGCTCGCGCTTGAGCCGCTCGGCTTCGACGATCGACTCGAGAAGCTCTTTCGGCCTCTTCTCGCCAAGGGACTGCTGATCGGACGCGTGGCCCGCGTCGACCGAGGGAGCAGCTACCTGCTCACCGCCGGTGATGCCGTCCGAGCCGACACCGCCCCTCGCCTGCGCCGGGATCCCACGGGACTCGCGCCACCCACCGTCGGGGACTGGGTGGCATTCCGGGTGGACGAGGACGGGCGGACCGAGATCGAGCACATATTGGAGAGGACCAGCACCTTCGCGCGAGGCGATCCCGCGCACCCGGGTGCATCCCAGATCTTGGCCGCCAACATCGATACGGTCTTCTTGGTCCACTCCCTCACGCGCACCCTCAACCTGCGCCGGCTCGAACGGGAATTCGTGCTGGTGTACGAGAGCAGAGCGATGCCGGTGGTCGTCCTGAACAAGGCGGACCTGGTCCCGGAGGCGGATGCAGCCCGAGCGCGGGCCGCAGCGGAGACCGCGGCCCTCGGACGACCGGTCCACGTGGTAAGCGCGATCACCAGCCTGGCACTCGACGAACTCGAGCCGTACACGCGCGGAAACCGGACGATCGCCTTGGTCGGGGCATCCGGCGTGGGCAAGTCCACGCTGGTGAACCGCCTGGTGGGCGCCGCGGTCCAAAGGATCGGAGCGGTGCGTGAGAGCGACGAGAAGGGCCGACACACCACGGTGGCCCGAGAGTTGATCGTGCTCCCGGACGGCGGTTCGCTCATCGATACGCCCGGCCTGCGCTCTCTCGCGATGAAGGAGGCCGATGTCGGACTCGCGGCCGCCTTCGCCGACATCGAGACTCTGGCGGCGTCCTGCCGTTTCCGTGACTGCAGCCACCTGCAGGAGCCCGGCTGTGCGCTTCGCGACGCCGTCGAGCAAGGGACGCTACCGGCGGGACGCCTCGCCGGTTACTTCAAACTGCGCGACGAACTCGCCGCGGATGCCACCCAGCAACTGCGGAACGAGCGGGCGCGTGGAGAAGGACGCAGGCGCTAACTTGCCGCCCAGCCTCTCGTCTGAGGAAGATAGATGACCGGGATCCGTAGCGCCAGCCGACACATGGGGTTCCTGCGCGCAGTCACGCCGCTCGTCCTGGGCGCGGCGATGCTGATGATGCTCGCCACCCTCCCGGATGTCGTCAAGAAGGATGAGGACAGCCGGCTCACCTTCCGACCCGCCGCCGTGGTGGAAG
>DASRMJ010000095.1:0-2370 GCA_035647995.1 Thermoleophilia bacterium
CCCGGGGTCCGGCGGCGGTCAGGATGATGCCCGCATAGAGCACTCCCCGGAAATCGATGCCCCTGGCGGCCAAGTCTGCCACGGTGGGCCGGATGACGGTGCTCACCAGCTCGTCGTAGAGCGCGGGGCTGACGCTGGGGACGGGAGAGTAGCACCCCATCCCGCCGGTGTTGGGGCCCAGGTCGCCGTCGAATATCCGCTTGTAGTCCTGCGCGGGGGCCAGGGGCAAGACCTTGTCGCCACTGACGATGGCGAGCAGCGACAGCTCTTCCCCCACGAGGAACTCCTCGAGCAGCACGGTGCCGCCGGCATCGCCGAAGCGCCGCTCGACGAAGCACTCCCGCAAGGCACGGTCCGCTTCCTCTTCGCTCATGGCGACGGTCACACCTTTGCCGGCCGCCAGACCATCCGCCTTGACCACCACCGGAGCGCCGTGAGCGCGCAGGTAGGAGGAGGCGGCGGCGTAGTCGGTGAAGGCCTCGGCGCCGCCCGTGGGAACGCCGGCGGCAGCCATCACCTCCTTCGCGAAGGCCTTCGAGCCCTCGAGCAGCGCCCCCGCGCGCGGCGGGCCGAACACCACCAGGCCTCGCTCGGTGAAGACATCGGCGATGCCGGCCACCAGCGGAGCCTCGGGACCGACGACGGTGAGACCGATCGATTCGCGCTCCGCGAAGTCCGCCAGCGCCGCGACGTCGTCGGCGCCGATGGGAACCAGGGTGGCGTCACGGGCGATGCCGGCGTTCCCAGGTGCGCAGAACACGCGACCGATCCGAGCGCTCCGCTTCAGGCCCGAGACCAGGGCGTGCTCACGGCCTCCACCGCCGACAACGAGTACGTCAACAGCCATCGCGAGCGCTCCCCTTCCTCGAGGTGCCCGCGCCAGCGGGCGGCAGGGCTGGGCACCATCTTGAACATGCGCCCATTCTACTCACCGGCGCCCCTGGAGTCGACCCGACTGCACTTGATGTGTCAGGCGGATGTCCCGGGGCCCCGCCCGACGACTGAGACGCGCCGGTCAGGCTCCGAGGATGGTCTCCTCGCGGCGCGGCCCGACGGAGACGAGTGTCAGGGGCGTCTCTGTGTGTTCGGAGATGTACGCGAGGAAGTCCCGCGCCGCCTTCGGCAGATCCGAGAGAGTGCGGGCGCCGGAGATATCGGCCTTCCAGCCCGGGAATCGCCGATAGACCGGCTCCACCTTGTGGAACACCGACTGGTGCCTCGGCATCTCCTTCAGGACTTCGGAGCCGTGGCGGTATTCGGTGCACACCTCGATCTCGTCGAACTGGTTCAGAACATCCAACTTGGTGATCACGAGACCCGTCATGCCGTTGACCCGCACCGCGTAGCGCAGCGCCACCAGGTCGAGCCACCCGCAGCGGCGCTCCCGTCCGGTGGTGGTGCCGAACTCGTGCCCGACATCGCGCAAGATCCGCCCGCGCTCGTCGTGCAACTCCGTGGGGAAGGGCCCCTCGCCCACCCGGGTAGCGTACGCCTTGCAGACCCCGATGACCTCGTCGATCATCGTCGGCCCGATACCGGAGCCCACCGCCGCGAAACCGGCCACCGGGTTAGAGGACGTGACGAACGGATACGTGCCGTGGTCGATGTCGAGCATCGTGCCTTGAGCACCCTCGAACAGCACCCGCTTGCCGGCCTTGGCCGCCTGCCAGACGAGGAGTGAGGCGTCGGTGATATAGGGCCGCAACGTTTCGGCCATGCTCAGGTAGCGGTCGCACTCGGACTCGAGGCCCGCCACGTTCTGATCGTACACGAGCCTTAGGAGCACCGACTTGGTCTCCATCGCCGCCCGCACCTTCTGGTGGAAGATCTTGGCGTCGAGCAGGTCTTGCACGCGGACGCCCACCCGCGCCGCCTTGTCCGCGTAGGCTGGACCGATGCCGCGACGGGTGGTGCCTATCTTGCGACGCCCGAGGACGTTCTCCCCCACTTTGTCGAGCAGGATGTGGTAGGGCATGATCAGGTGCGCGTTCATGGAGATCTTCAGGTTGGCCGTGGAGACGCCGCGACCCTCGAGTTCGTCGATCTCGGCACGAAGCGCGGTGGGATCGATCACCACACCGTTACCGATGACGGCGACGGTGTCCGGGTTCAAGATGCCCGAAGGGATCAGGTGGAGCGCAAAGTCGCCGCGCTCGTTCTTGATGGTGTGGCCGGCGTTGTTGCCGCCCTGATACCGCACCACCATGTCCGCGTCTTGCGACAGCAGGTCGACGACCTTTCCCTTGCCCTCATCACCCCACTGCGCACCCAAGACGACCGTAACCGGCACCGAGACCCTCCCCGAACGTTCAGTACTATCGACCACGGCGACCGAGGGCCGCCGTGGGAGCCTGGAAGAGTGTACACCAG
>DASRMJ010000096.1:0-4410 GCA_035647995.1 Thermoleophilia bacterium
GGGTCACGCCGAGCGGCACCCCGGCGGTGACGAACCCGATGAAGAGAGGCACTGCCGAGCAGGAGCAGAAGGGCGTCACGATGCCGAGGGCCGCGCCGAGGACGTTGCCCACCGACTCGCGGCGGCCCGCCAGAAGCGCCCGCGTGCGCTCGGGAGTGAAGAACGTACGGACGATTCCCACCGCGAAAACCACAAGCAGCAGGAGCATCAGCACTTTGGGGGCGTCGTAGAGGAAGAACTGAACGGCGGCGCCTACAGCAGTCGCGGCGTCCAGGCCGAACACCGAGAACGCGGCCCACCGCGAGAAGGGTTCCAGCGCCCGGTAGAGGAACACCCAAGCGACCAACCCTGCCGCGGCCAGAAGCACACGCATGCCCAGGCCGGGACCCCGGCGCACCGCGGCTCGGTGGCCGGACAGCGACTTCTCGGCGGCGGGCGAAGTGACGCCCGTGGTCGCCGGCATCATCCCTCCAAGGCTGTCGCGATCCAGGCGACGATATCGGCCTCGGCGGGCACCTTGCCCGTCGACTTGACCACCCCATCGATCACGAGCGCCGGGGTCATCATCACCCCGTGCGCCAGGATCTCGTCGATGTCCTCGACCTTCGAGACGACCGCCGCGTCGAGACCGGCGCTTTCGGCGGCCTGCCGCGTGACAGCGTAGAGTTGGTTGCATTTCGCGCAACCCGTGCCCATCACCTTGATCTCCACGATCCCTCCTGCCGCTTGTTCCACACCCGCCCGGCCGCGCCGGCGGGCTCCTACTTCGACGCCCGAGTGACCGCCGGTGCGCAGGCCGTCACCTCTTCACCCACTCGGCCGCCGGCTTCGCACGCAACTCCGCTGCCGGCTTCGCAGGCGGCGTCCGAGGGGGACTCGCGGGCGACATCGCCGGGCAGCAGGCGGGCAAGGGTGGCGGCCATGCGCGCCTCGCCCAGGATGCGCGGCAACGCATCGATCAACGCAGCTTGCTCTTCGCCAAGATCGGGGGCGATTCGGTAGTGCACCCAGACCGCGTCCCGGCGGTCGGTCACGAGACCGGCGTTCAGCAGGTAGCGAAGATGGCGCGAAGCCTTGGATTGAGTGATGCCGAGAGCTTCCTCGAAGCGACAGACGCACAGCTCGTCTCGCTGCGCCAGCAGCGCGAGCATCTCGAGCCGCGTCTCGTCACCGAGCGCCTTGAACATGGAGGCCAGTTCCCGCACGCGTCCCCATCTCATCCGTATAACCGTTTACGCGGTTATAAGATAGCGCCTTCGGGGAGCGCGTGCAAGTGCGGGTGGAAGGCCACACGCAAGCGTGGACGGGGCCGGACGTGCGTCCGGCCCCGAGAGCCTCAGGAGGTGAGGTCCCCTTTGCGCTGCAGGAACTCGTCGCGGTCGAGCTCGCCGCGCGCGTATCGTTCCTGAAGTATGCGCAGAGCATCCGACTGAGAAGCAGGCGCCGCGGGCGCCGGCGGAGCCGCCTGCTGACCGACCGGGGACACATGCGAATGCGTCGAGGTGTGATGTCCGCCGCCCACAAGCGCCTTTATCACCAAGACTACTCCGACCAAGATCAACACCCAGAACGCCGCCATCGCGAAGAACCAGATCACGCCCATACCTCCGAAACCTCCAAATCCGCCCCAGTCCATCATCAGTCGACCCTCCACCGTCCGCGCGCGCGGGCCGTCGAACCCGTCGCGACTCTTCGCGGGCGACTGGCCGTCGCCGCGCCTCGAACATGAGTATTCCCGAAAAGTGTGAAACGCATGTGAAGGTTGGCGGCCGCGAGCAGGTTGGGCCGCCGCACGGGATCAGCGCAGGGCCTGAGCCAGATCCTCCACCAGGTCGTCGGGATCCTCGATGCCCACCGAGAGCCGCATGGTGCCGGGCGAGATGCCCGCGGCCACACGCGCCTCCTCCGACATACCGACGTGGCTCATCGTCCACGGTTGCTCGATCAGCGACTCCACGCCCCCCAGCGACTCCGCCAGAACGAACACGCGCAATCGCGAGCAGAAGGCGTCGGGGGAGAGCGCATCGACGTCCAGGTCGAAGCTGACCATACCGCCGAAGCCCGTCTGCTGCCGCTTGGCCAGTTCGTGACCGGGATGGCCCTCGAGCCCGGGGTAGTAGGTGCGCAAAGACTTCGGATGTGCGCTCAAGAACCTGGCCACGGCTCCGGCTCCCGCTTCGTGCGCCCGCATCCGCGGCCCGAGCGTCTTGACGCCGCGGAGGACCAGCCAAGCATCGAACGGGGAGTTCGCCAGCCCCATGGCGTTGACCAGGTAGCCCAGTTGCTCGGCCAGGTCTTGGCGGCTGGTGATGACAACGCCGCCCACCACGTCGCTGTGGCCGTTCAGATACTTGGTGGTGGAGTGGAGCACCACGTCGACCCCCAGGTCAAGCGGCTTCTGGAAATAGGGACTGAGGAAGGTGTTGTCGGCTACGGTCACCAGATGGTGTTCCCGCGCGATCGCCACCATCGCGGCGATGTCCACGATGTTGAGGAGTGGGTTCGACGGAGTCTCTATCCACAACATGCGCGTCTCCGGACGGATAGCGGAACGGACCGCTGCTTCGTCGCACATGTCTACGAAGGTGAAGTTGAGGCCGAACCGCGGTAGCACCGTCTCGAACAGGCGATAGGTGCCACCGTAGATGTCGTGCCCGGCGACGACGTGGTCGCCCTGTGACAGGAGCAGCAGGGCGGAGGTGACGGCCGCCATGCCCGTGCACGTGGCGCGGGCGAACGTGCCCCCCTCCAAGGCGGCCAGGTTCTCTTCGAGGGCCGAACGCGTGGGGTTGCCGCTCCGGGTGTAGTCGTAGCCTCGATGGAGGCCCACTCGATCGAACATGAAGGTGGAAGAAGGATAGATGGGTGTCGTCACCGAGTTGTAGGTGGCGTCTTTCGCTACGCCGGTATGGACGGCGGACGTATCTCGTCTCATGGTCTATCCTCCGCGATGTGGTTGCAGAGGATTATAGGGAAATCTTGACCAGCGTGCCCCGCACCGTCAGGATAGGCTGATCAGGACCGCCCGCAGAAGTGGAGGGAGAGCTCGCGGCAGTCGCGCTCAGGAGACCCACACCCTCCGACACCCACGACCGGAAGGGAACTTTCACACATGATCACGCGCTACCTTCTCGGTGCGGCCATGTTCGCGGTGGGCATGACCGCAGCCATCCAACCCCCCATCAACGCCGCCCTGGCCAAGCGCACCGGCGGACTGGAATCCGCAACGATCAGTTTCGCCGTCGGGACCGCAGTCCTGTTGCTGCTCACCGTGGTGCTGGGCAACGGCAGCCTGTGGGCCGCCCGTGGTGCTCCGGCGTGGCAATGGACCGGCGGCCTGGTCGGCGCGCTCTTCGTGTGGGCTACCATCGTGATGGTGCCACGCCTCGGTGCCGCCGGCCTCATCGCGGGCGTGGTGGCCGGCCAGCTGGTGGGTGGAGTGGTGATCGACCGTTTCGGCCTCTTCGGTCTGCCTCAGACGAGCATCTCCTCCACCCGCGTGGCCGGCCTGGTGCTGCTGCTGGTGGGCGGGGCTTTGGTGGTGCGCCGCTAGGAACTCGTTTCGCGATGAAGCCCGCCGTCAGGGCGCGAGGCCGAGCAACTCACGGGCCTCCGCGACTCGCGCCACAGGCCGGTCGAACTCGTTCGCCAACCGGACCACCCTCCGGACGAGTTGAGCGTTGCTCTCGGCCGGCTCGCCGTGGCGGAAGTAGATGTTGTCTTCGAGGCCGGTGCGCACGTGACCGCCCATGACCAGTCCCATCGCCGCCATCACGAGCTGCCCGCGACCGATGCCCGACACGGTCCACGTCGATGACGGGGGCAGCTGCTCCACCAGATTCAACAGGTGGCGTGCCGTGGCGGGCACAGCTCCGGGGACGCCCATCACCAGGTTGAAGTGGAGTGACTCGGGCAGCACGCCCGCGCGCGACAAGCGCAGGGCCGTCTCGATCATCCCCGCTTCGAACACCTCGATCTCGGGTTTGATGCCGCGTTCGACCATGGCCCGCGCGAAGACCTCCACCTCAGGCAGAGGGTTCAGGAACACTTCGTTGCCGAAGTTGCAGCTGCCCGTGGTGAGCGACGCCATCTCGGGGCGCGCGCGCCCCTCGAGTCTGGTGACCGGCTGCAGACGCTCCTCGGCGGTCATGCCCATGGCCCCGCCCGTGGAGACCTGCACGATCACGTCGACCCGCTCGCGTATAGCCAGGATGGTCTCCTCGAACACCGCCGCGTCCTGGGTGGGCCTGCCACCGGGATCGCGTACGTGAAGATGGATGATGACAGCCCCGGCCGCCGCCGCCGAGGCGGCGGCGTCGGCGATCTGTGCCGGCGTCACCGGGAGGTGCGGGAGCTGTTCGAGAGTGACCTCCGCCCCCACCAGAGCCGCTGTGATGATCACTGGTTCCA
>DASRMJ010000097.1:0-3369 GCA_035647995.1 Thermoleophilia bacterium
GCACCCACCTACCCGCGAGCCGCAAGTCTCGCCGCAGCCGGTCGGCCTCGGGCTCGCGGCGCCGCACCTCTTCCCAGAAACGAGCTGAGTGATCCAGCTTCACCGTGTGGCAGAGTTCGTGCAGAACGACGTAGCACACCAATGGCGGCGGCAGGAACAGCAGGTGGCGGTTCAGGCTGATGGCGCCGCGCCGCGAGCAGCTACCCCAGCGAGTGCGCTGGCCGCGCACCGTCACGCCGGAGTAGGCAAGGCCTTCCTCCCGGGCCACGTCGGCGACCAGCGACACAAGGTGACCGGCGGCCTTCCGCGAGAGCCAGCGGACCAGCGCCGCCCGGCAGGCGTGATGGTCACCGACGGCGCCGGACACAGTAAGCGCTCCGTCGATGCCATCGTTCGCGGATCCGGCGGCGGGGCTGAAAGAAGTCGGACGCGCCCACTCGCTCCCGTCGCCACTCGCCCATCCGCTCTCGGCAGCCGCAGGCCGAACCCACTCGCCAACCCGAACCTGGGTAGACGGCGTCGATCTGTACTCGACCTTCCACCGCTCAGCGAGGGCCTCCAGTTCGATGCACCGGGGAAGACCATCCGCCCCATCCGCCCCATCGCCCGCCGAGGCCGCAGCCTCGGCGGCAGCGCGCTCGACCTCGAAACGGCGAGTGACGCGCTCGATCCAAGCCGCCTTGTCTGCCACCAGACCCGGCACGCGCGCAAGGGGGAACCCGGGTGGGACCACCACTTCCAGACCCCTATCCACCGTCATACGCAGCGACGCCCGCCGGGCACGCGGGCTCACGCGGACCGTGTAGGCTGTCAGAATCGGCTTTTGCTGCGTCATGCGCGGAACGTCGTCGCGTCCATGGGCTCTCACTTCCTCCAGCGATGGGCCGCGGTCACCCGTGTCCTGACGGCCACCGATGTGCCGAGGATCAGTATGTCAGCAATCCCAACGCCCAACTCAGGCGGTTCGTCCTCAATGTCTCGTTCTTGCGGACATCTCTGCTATCATCGGACGATAGTACAGACTACTGACGCAGCGTGTCACCGCCCTCCAAACGTGCGAACCTCGAGAACAAGTGAGGCGATCACATGCCGACAGTGCGAGTGGGCCGCCGCGGACAAGTCACCATACCGAGTGAGGTGCGCCGCAGGCTTGAGTTGGGCGAAGGCGACCGCCTCCTCCTCAGCGTCAGCCAAGAGGAGATAGTTCTCCGACCGCTGAGTTCGTCCATACTCGATTTGCGGGGGAGCATCCCCGTTTCCGGCCCGCAGGATTTCACCCAAGTCAGGGCCTCGGCGATCAGTAGCGTGGCGGAGAACCTCGTCCGGGGAACGGAGACCAACGGCCGTGGGTGAGTTGCGTGGTGCTCTGTTCGTGGACGCCAACGTGTTCCTCCGCTACCTCACGAACGACGTACCCGAGCAGGCCGAAGCGGTCGAATCGCTGTTCAGAGATGCGGCGGATGGCCACGCTTGCCTTGTCACGAACGTCATGGTGTTGGCCGAGTTGGTGCGGGTCATGGAATCCCAGTACCGGCTGTCCAAGCAGGAAGTGCACCGCCGGGCCCTCGCGGTTGCGACCATGGAGGGACTTGACTTGCCCGGGCTCGACCTTGTGGTGCAGGCTCTCTTCGACTACCTCGAGAAGAACGTGGACTTCATAGATGCCTACAACGTCGCCTGGGCCGGGCACCGCGCCATCGACACGATCGTCACCTTCGACTCACGACACCTGGGCCGCTTCCCCGGTCTGACCGTGGTCACTCCCGGCACGTAGGGCCCGGAGCACAGCACCCGCGAACCTAGGGACGGCGTCGCCGCGCCCTTGCCGCCGCGGGCAACCGCCCCAGCAGGCGCTCCATGGAGTGCGCCACCCCACCTCCCCCTGCTATAGTCGATGCGTGAAGATCATCGACCACTCCATCCCAATGGCAGATCTGGAGGCCATGGCCCGTGAAGGGTTCGGCGACCTCGTGAAGGCCGTCGTCGACGTGGAACGTGGCATCATGGCCATTGACGCGGAACTCCACGCCGACGAAGAGGCTCTGCTGCTCGAAAATGGGTCCACCCAGAGTGACCTCTGGGGCATCAACATCTACCCTGAACTGGAGGGCCCCGACCGGGTCGAGTTCGACTCCATGATCAACATCCGCCCGTCTCAGGGCAACCGCTCGCGTTCGGTCGACGATCCGGACATCCGCCGGCGGATCCTCCGAATCGTCGAGGCACTCCTCAGACCATGAGCGCGCACCACCGGGAGTTGGCTGCCGGCAGATGGCAGGAGTTCTCGCTGGTGGAGCAGCTGGCCAACGTGGGGAGCGAGGTCGAGCGGGCGCTCAGCTGGACGGCGAAGAGAAACGCCGCCTTCAGTGCCAAGGCCTTCGATCGCGCGCTGGAACTCCTCGATCTCACCATCCGTGACCCCACGCATCGGCACCGCCTCAAGGAACTCACCCGCCTGCGGGAAGTCCTCCTCGACTACTTCTTGGGGGAGAATGAGTTCAGCTCGACCCCATCCAGCTGGCACCGGTACTTCCATCCGTTCGGCGTCGCCGCGGCCCTCCGGAGACACGCCGCCGACCACTGACGCCTCCCTCCACCGCCCCTGATACAATGGCGACCGTGATGGACGACCCTCGACAATCGAGACCGATGACCTTCTCCCCCCATGCCGCCGCCCTGCTGGCCCGCATCCAGGACCGCAGTGCCGTAGTCGGCGTGATCGGCCAGGGCTACGTGGGGTTGCCGCTGGCGCTGGTCTTCGTGGAAGCGGGGTTCCGCGCCTTCGGGTTCGACGTCGATCCGGAGAAGATCACCCGCCTGGAACGCGGCGACAGCTACATCCGCCACATCGGAGCCGAACGGGTGGCCGCGGCCCGCGCCGGCCTGCACCCGGAAGGGGGCGCCCGCTTCACCCCCACCGCCGACTTCGATCGCCTGGCCGAGTGCGACGCCATCCTCATCTGCGTGCCCACGCCTCTGGGGCGGCACCGCGAACCCGACCTCTCCTACGTCCTCGACACCACCCGCGAGATCGCCGCGCGCCTGCACCCGGGCCAGCTGGTGGTGCTGGAGTCCACCACATACCCCGGCACCACCGACGAGGAGGTGCAGCCCCTGCTGGAGGCCGCCGGTCTGCGAACGGGCACAGGCGCGAGGGCGACCGGAGACGCTGGAGCCGCCGGGCCCGCCAACACTGACACCGATGCCCTCAGTCCCGGCTTCGGCGCCCCCGGCGTCCGCGGCCCAGGCGCGGGCTCTGGCGTCGCCCGCAACAGCGGCGGGGGCGGGGGCGTCGCCGGCGTCGACTCCCGCAACGACTTCTTCCTGGCCTTCAGCCCCGAGCGTGAAGACCCAGGAAACCCCCACTTC
>DASRMJ010000098.1:0-2247 GCA_035647995.1 Thermoleophilia bacterium
CTCCTCAAAGAGGCCGGGGAGGCGGCGGCCTGCTGCGCCCTGCCGATCGACGATATCCGCGGGACGGCGGAGTACCGGGTGGATCTGGTGCGCGTGCTCACCGCCCGGGCCCTGCGGAAGGCCATCACCGAGGGCCACGCATGACCCGCCCGCCCGCACTCGACGCCGCGAACCACAGCAAAGGGGAGCACCGCTGATGGCATCCATCACCGACAAGCACGGGATACAGCGCTACATCATCGACCTCACGGTCAACGGTGATCCGCACTCGGTGGTCGTAAAGGCGAACACCCTTCTCGTGAACGTGCTGCGTGATCAGCTGGACCTCACCGGCACCAAGAAGGGCTGCGAAACCGGAGATTGCGGCTCGTGCACGGTCCTGCTCGACGGCAAGCCGGTGGACTCGTGCCTCGTCCTGGCTTTGGAGGCCGACGGCTGCGAGATCATCACCATCGAAGGCGTGGCCCAGCACGGCGAGCTCGACCGACTCCAGAAGACGTTCGTGGACAAGGCCGCCGTTCAGTGCGGCTATTGCTCGCCGGGGATGATCCTCTCCGCCAAGGCCTTGCTCACCAGGAACCCCCACCCCACCGAGCATGAGGTGCGGGAAGCCATCGCCGGCAACCTGTGCCGGTGCACGGGATACGTCAATATCGTGAAGGCCGTACTCTCGGCCGCCGAGGAGGAGGCTCGATGAGCGGCACGGAAGCGCGAGACTACGCCGTCATCGGCAAGAGCGTCCCGAAGATAGACGGCCGCGACAAGGTCATCGGCGCGGCCCGCTACACGGCCGACCTCAAGTTCCCCAACATGCTCTACGGGAAGATCCTCACCAGCCCATACGCGCACGCCCGCATCCTCTCCATCGACACTTCCGAGGCGGAGAAGATCCCCGGCGTCAACGCGGTGGTCACCCATAAGGACGCCCCCACGCTGAAGTACGGCATAAGCCCGGCGCGCTGGGACGAGAACATCTTCTGCATCGACACGGTCAAGTTCGTCGGCGATAAGGTGGCGGCCGTCGCCTGCATCGACGAGGCGACCTGCTACAAAGCGCTGGCCGCGATCAAGGTGGAGTACGAGGAGCTGCCGGCGGTCCTCGACCCCCTGCACGCCATGGATGAGGACCAACCTCAGATCCACCCGGAGTACGAACGCAACATCAACACCGAGATCCACCAGGACTTCGGCGACATCGAGGAGGCCTTCCGCAAGGCCCACTACGTGCGCACCGACACCTTCGTCGGCAACCGCACCTACCAGACGCCCATCGAGCCACACACCGCCACCTCGATGTGGGACGGCAACAAGCTCACCGTGTACTCGAGCACCCAGTCGCCCCACTACTTCCAGTACTACATAGCCCGCGAGTTCGGCCTCCCGATGGGCGACGTCCGCGTGCTGAAGACCTACGTCGGCGGCGGCTTCGGGGGCAAGTTGGAGCCCACCGGCCTTGAGTTCGGCGGAGCGGTGCTGGCCAAGATCACAGGGCGACCGGTCAAGATGTTCTACGACCGCGCCGAGATGTTCGCCCACAACCGCGGGCGCCATCGCCAGTACATGACGCTCACCACCGGGGTCGACGAGGACGGCAAGATCCTGGGCGTGCACGCCGACTTCATCATGGACGGCGGCGCATACACCTCGCTCGGCATCGCCAGCGCCTACTACGCCGGCGCCATGCTGACGCTCACCTATGAGTTCGACAACTTCCGCTTCGACATGTTCAGGGTGTACACCAATCTTCCGGCCTGCGGGGCGCAGCGCGGCCACGGGGCGCCGCAGCCACGCTACGCGTTCGAGGCGCACCTCGACAACATCGCCAAGCACCTCGGCATCGATCCGATGGACATCCGTATCCTGAACGCGCGCCGGCCCAACACCGTCACGCCCAACGAGTACATCGTGAACTCCTGTGAGATGAAGGCCTGCCTCGAGAAGGCACGCGTGATATCCGGCTGGGATGAGAAGAAGGGCAAGTTGCCCAAAGGCCGGGGAATCGGCGTCGCCACCGGCAGCTTCGTCACCGGCGCAGGCTATCCCATCTACCGCACCGACCTGCCGCACGCCGCGGCCATGATCAAGGTGGGCGAAGACGGCACGTCCGCCACTCTCTACACCGGAGCGGTGGACATCGGACAAGGCTCGGACACGATCCTCTGTCAGATGGCGGCGGAGGCGATGGGCTACACCTACGAACAGATGAAGATCGTGGCCGCCGACACCGAGACCACGCCGCACGACTTC
>DASRMJ010000099.1:0-5130 GCA_035647995.1 Thermoleophilia bacterium
CCGTGCCCCACACGGATCCCCAAGTCGCGATAGATCTCGTCATGAGATCCACTCCCGAGATCCCTGCGTGGCCGCAACTTCCCCGCCGCGACTTCCGGGAGAACATGTTCATCCAATTCACCGAGGGCTTCCCCGGGCTGCGCATTGACGAAGACCGGGAACGGGCCTACGTCCTCGACGAGCTGCCGATAGACGAACTGACCGGCTTCTTCGAGGCTCTCGAGTCGAACGACCCCACCCGCTTCCCCATCTCTCCCGAGTACGCCGCCGCACTCCCGCTCCTCGAGCGTGCCCTCTCGGACACCAGGCCTCCTTTCGTGAAAGGACAGGTCACCGGTCCGGTCTCGTTCGGCCTCGGACTCCCGCGCGAAGACCGCCGCGCCCTTCTCTACGACGACACGATGCGCGACGCCGCCGTGCACCTGATCGTGATGAAGGCGCGGTGGCAGCTGGGTCTGCTGGCTGCCTGGGCGCCCTGGTCGACCCCGCTGATCATGGTCGATGAGCCCAGTCTGACCCAGATGGGCTCCGCGTTCGTCTCCATCCCGGAAGAGTTGGCCTTCCCCGCGCTCGAGCGGTGTCTGCTCGCCTTGCCGTGCCTGGCGGGGATCCACGTGTGCGGCGGCACGGACTGGAGCAGGTTGGCCTCTCTCCCCGTCGACGTTCTGAACTTCGACGCCGCCGATCACCTCGAAGCGTTCTTGGCCCACGGCGAAGCCGTCGGGGCCTTCCTCCGCGACGGCGAGCTTCTCGCCTGGGGCATGGTCCCCAACGACGACCGCGCCCGCGGCCTGACCGCGGCGGACACGGGCGCTCGCGTCATTCGCGGCGCCGAGGCTCTGGTCACTGCCGATACCCCCGGGGCCCGCGCTGCCGGCGCCGCCACCCTGAGCGTCGATGCCATCCTCGAGGCGTCGTTCGTGTCTCCGGCGTGCGGCACAGGCACCCTGCCGCCCGAGCTCGCCGAGCGCTGCTTCGAGCTTACCGCACAGACGAGTGCCTGGTTGCGCGCACGATTCTGAGGTGTGATTCGTGTCGGGTGGCGCCTGTTCCCCCCGCCGCTCCAGCATACCCCCTTCCCCTATATGCCCGCAGGTGCTATCATGGCGTGGACCGTCCGATTCGAAAGGAGGTCCCACATGAAGCGCTTTATGCTCCCGCGGGTGGCCCACTGTAGCGAGGGCTGCCGAACGGGGTCCCGGGCACGACGATAAACTGCTCGCCTGAACGGACTCTCCATCGGTGAGCCCGTATCGGAAGAGGCGCGTCGAGCGCCTCTTCTGCGTCCTGGGGCGGCAGCAGGCCGAGCGGGCGCGGGCCACGCGCTCGGCTATACTCTCCGACGATATGCCCCAGCGAACCGCCACCATTCTCTCGAACCTCTTCCAGCCGATGCTCACCGGCACCTACGTGCTCCTGGCTATCGCCCTGACCTCTGCGACCACGTGGACCTCGGGCGTGGCGTGGGGAGTCGGGCTGGCCCTCCTCACGGCGGGCGTCCCCTCGGCCGACATTTTTCGGCGGATGCGGGTGCGCACGGTGGACGACTTCCACATCGTGGTGCGGACCCAGCGCCTTGGACCTCTGTTGGTCGCCCTTTCTTGCACGGCTGCGGGCCTGGCACTCGCCTTGGCCATGGGCGCGCCGCACCCATTGCAGGCGAGTCTTCTAGTCGCCTTGGTCACTGGAGTCGTGCTCACGTCAATCACGGGAGTCTGGAAGATCAGCTTCCACGCGGCCACGGCTGTGAGCGCCCTTGTCATCCTCACCTGGTGGCTGGGTTGGGGAGCGCTCGCCCTCGCGCCCCTGGCACCGGCTGTGGCTTGGTCACGCGTAGCCCTGGGCCGTCATTCGTCCGCCCAAGTCGTGGCGGGCGGAGCCGTAGGGGCGACGCTCGCTCTCGCGGTGCTCGCCCTCTATTGACGAGGTCGCGGACCCGGGGGCGCCCCGGACACCCGTCATGCGGTGTACAATCGGCGGCAAGGAGGTCCCACAGGCATGACCAAGGCCGCCGGCAACACCCCACTCGAGTCACGGCGCAACACGCCGGATTTCACACGCGCGAGATGCAAGCAGTGCGGCATCTGCGTGCACTTCTGCCCGAAAGGCGCACTGAAGCTGGACGCCATGGGCAACCCCGTGCTCACGGATCCCGCGCTCTGCAACGGCTGCAGGCTGTGCGAGTATCTATGCCCTGACTTCGGGGTCAAGGTCGGCCCCGGGGACGGCGACGCGGCTGGCGGGGGGTCCGGCTAGGAGAAGGCCGGGGAGCGCAGCGACGAAGCATCGACGCTCGCGCCCGCCGCAGGATCGAACGTCCGGGTCTCCCTGATCTCGTCCGCGATGCGGAATGCCTCGAGTAGCGCGAATTGGAAGTTGATGAACGTCCGGAACTTCGTGGGGTCGATGGAGTCCAGGCGGGCGAAGCTGAAGTACGGATCAGGCAACTCCATCGAGAGACAGATCGTCTCGATGATCTGGTCGAAGACGCACTCCTCGAGGTCCTTCTGGGTGACCATCTTCTGGTGCACGAGAACCCGGCCGATCGGCAGTTCCCGACCGCGTCGCTCCGCCAGCCGCTGCAGTTTCAGAGCTCGATCGAGTTGCTCCGGAGTTATCCGCTTCTTGCTGAGCAGCTTGATCCCAAGGGGCTCCTGTTCGGGCGCAGCCGCCGAGACCACGTACCCACGGTCCAGGTACACGGTGAAAGTGAGTCCATGCTCGTAAATCCGCAGGGCGCCGGTCAACGACGCGTTGCAGAGGATCTGCAGCACGTTGAGCAATCCGAGGGGTTTGAGTTCCCCTTGGAGGATGACGCGTGCCATCAGCTTCAACCACCCCGTGTAGGCGCTTCCACGGCCTCCCGCTTGCGCGAGGGCCCGGCCCCCGGCCCGCCGGCGCCGTCTGACGCCCAGCGGTCGGCTTCATTCCACTCGAATACTTGTATCGCGGTTCGGGCGGCCGGACTTTAGGTTCCGTTCCGGACGGAGGCTCGACGTCGCCGGCGTGGGCCGTCGAGGAGGGTGCGGGGACGTGGCTGTGCAAAGCGAGCGCAGGCGCGTTGGGGGCCGTCGACGGTGGGCGCGCGGATGTGAGGCAGTCGAGGCCCCGGAAAGCTTCCTCCCTACCCGGCAGCGACGGCCGAGCAGACTGGGACGTCCTCATCGCAGGTCGCGGCCGTATCCGCGGCTGTATCCGCGGCCGCGATGTCGCCGATGCGTTCCGGCTCGAGAAGGGCGTCGGAGACCAGTCCCAACTCCATCATCCTGACCTCCGCCAACCGATTCGGCACAGCCTTCTGCTCACCGAACTGGGCGAGACGACGCATCAGAACGTACTGCTCGGGATCCTCGCCGCGGACCCGCGCCTCTTCTTTGAGGTCCGCCTCCTCCTTCAGCGCCTCGTCCACGGCCTGGTAGTGAAGGAACCCGCCCTTGTGGAGGATGCTGTCCCCGAGCTCCGGGTCGGTCAACATCGAACCCACGCAGGGGAAGCTGTGCCAATACTTAGCGACCACCCGTTCGTTGAGGTCGGGGCCTATCTCCTGTCCGGCCAGGTTGTAGGCCACGTAGTACGTGTTGCCGCACGGAGCGCTCTGCACGACCCGCGCCTCGCGGATCACGCCATCCCGGCTCTGGATGACTATCTTGGGCTTCCCGATCCTGTATCTATCCTGAAACTCGCGCACGCGCACCTGGTCTGGGCGCGCGTCGAGCGAGCAGGCCGGTTTCGGGAAAGCCGACTCGAGGCCCAACTCTTCGCATGTGCGCTGCACCTGTCGCCGCACCCCGGCGCTGAGCCAACCGGTGCCGTCTTGGGGAACGATCAGGGCCCCGCTGCCCGCCCGCTTCGCAAGGGCAGGCAGACTCAGGAGCAGATCCTCATGGACGTTGATAGCGACGGTGACGTCGTGCGGTTCGAGCTCCTCCGGTAGATAGTCGGCAGGCTCGTCTATGTACATCGGCAGCCGAGCGGGGAGCTGCACGAGACCCACGATATCCTCGGCGAACTGGATGGGGTACTGGTCGCGACAATGTTCGCAGAAGCTCGCGCACCCGGTGCACAGGTTGGCGTCGTTGGTCAGATGCATGATGACGCGCTGCGCGAACGCGTCGTCGAACGACTTGAGGAAGGCAGGCGGAAGGTCGGACTCCTGGGATTCGTCGCCGGAGAACACGAAGAACAGCCTCACGACACCCTCCTCCCGCACGCGTTGCCGTTTACACTGCCGCGGTAGTATAAACCACTGTTGCTACTGTGTCAACGGTGTTTAAAACACCGGCTCCTTTCGCTACTATAGTCACATGGAAGCTCAGAATGAGAGATCTCTCGCAAACGTCCTCTCCCCGGAAGAGACGCTCGACATAACCGGGGCGCTCGGCGATCCGACCCGCTATGCCATGTATAGGGCGATCGTCGATGCCGCCGGAGAGCCACTCACGGTGTCGGAGGCGGCCGATCGGTTCTCGTTGCACCCCAACGTGGCGCGCATGCACCTTCAGAAGTTGGTAGACGTAGGCCTGGTGGTCGCCGACATCCGCCGAACGAAGGGCGGCGGCAGGCCGGCCCGCATCTACACGCTGAGCAAGCGCGTGGCCAACCTGCAGTTCCCGCCGCGCGACTACCAACTGCTGGCCGGCTTGGCTCTGAATGTGGTCGACACGCTGACGGCCGAGACGCCGGAACTCCTCGACAAGGTCGGGTACGAGTTGGGGCGGGAGGAGGGCCGTCGTGCCCTCAAGCGTGACGGCCTCGACCCGGGCCATCACGAGGTGAACGCCCTCCTCGACAGTCTCACGCGCACCGCCGTCGCACTAGGGCTCTACCCGCGCGTCGACCGGCATGCAGACGGATCGGTGGATCTCGAGGTCAGGAACTGCGTCTTCAGAGAACTGTCATCCCAGCACCCGGACCTGGTCTGCCGCCTGCACACGGCCATGCTCCAGGGCTTGGCTGAGGAGTTCGTCGCGACATTCCAGCTGGAAGGCAAACCCGCGATATCTGCGGGAGCCGCCTCGTGCCGCTTCACCCTGCGTCTCTCGGGCGCAGGGACCCTCGATCCGGAGCCGCCTGAGTCTACAGATTCCTGACGAACCGGTCGATCACGAAGCCCAGGAGCAGACCCAGCAC
>DASRMJ010000100.1:0-5369 GCA_035647995.1 Thermoleophilia bacterium
GGGTCGGGAACATAGATCTCTTCCTCATCTGTCTCCGGCAACAGGATGAACCGCGTGCGTCCCGGCTTGATCACCGATTCGTACAGCACGAGCAGGACGATGGCGATGCTCAGAATCAAATAGGTGATCCAGACCGTGGTCGCGCCGATCTCGAGCGATCCGGTCTCCTTCAGCAGGGTGTCGCGGATGATGAAGTAGACCACGACCACGTCCGAGAGCCCGATCAGAACCAGCAACCCCTGCATCCACCGCGAGGAGAACGCGCGGCTGCGGTCGTCCACCTTGAGGAACACGGTCAGCATGAGGAGAGCGAACAGCACGGCGAAGATGCCCACGGGCAGGCCGCTGGCTTGTTCGGCCGAAGTGGAGAGCCGGAACTCGGGCACGCGGGCGAAGTGACAACTCTTGCACGCCTTGGCCACGGTGGGCTCCTGGTGGCAGGCCAGGCAGGTGTCCTTCTCGATCTTGTCGTAGGGCTTGCCGTCGATCACGGCCGGAGCGTCGGCCATGCGCCAGTGGATGTTGCGCCACACGTTGACGTCGATCTTGGGGGCACCCGGATGCTCCCGCCCCGCGGGCTCGATGGCCGTGAAGAGGATGGGCGCAAAGTCGCCGGTGTGACAGGTGTTGCAGAACTTGGGGTCGGCAGCCGCTTGGGCGCGGTCGACGCCGACTAGTTCGGAGCCGTGGGCCACGCCGCTGTGGCACTCCGTGCACTCGAGATTGGCCTTCTCGGTGTGGAAGGCGTGAGGTATGAACGTGGCTTGAGGATCGGGATGGCAGTGCCGGCACGCGCCCGCCACGATCGTGCGGGCCGCTTCAGGCTTACGCTCGGTCTCACCGATGACCCACTGCGCCAACTTGATCACGGAGTACGTCTTGCCCTTTATGTAGCCAACGGCCCCGGGTTCGAAGTGGCAATCGATACAGCCGACGCCCACCTGCTCGTGGCTGGAACCGACCCAGGCTTCCGCAAACGGCGCGATGGTGTGGCACGAAGAGCAGAACGACGGGCTTGAGGTGTAGGCAAGGCCCGACCCCACAAGCACGACGATCACAATCAGAAGGATGCCGACGATGAGCGGCATTCTCTTCATCCGGGCCCCCCTGGCCGTACCGCAGCATCGCGGAAGCGGAGTTCGATGACGGTCAGCACGGTACCACACCTCTACCCGGGTCTTCAACAGAACGTTGGGATTGCACCGAGGAAATGTTGGAAACCCTATCAGTGGAGATGCATCCGCGAACCGAAGGCGTCGGGTCAGGTGCTACTATTGGAGCGGCAATCAGCGAGGAAGGCAGTCGATGGAGAACATCATATACATGGACCACGCCGCCACGACCCCGGTGGACCCGGAAGTCCTGGAGGCCATGGAGCCTTGGCTCCGCGAGCAGTTCGGCAACCCCACGACACTCTACTCCCTGGGCCTGGTCGCGCACGGCGCCATGGAACAGGCACGCACATCGATCGCGGAGCGGCTAGGAGCCAAGCCGGAGGAGATCCACTTCACCAGCGGAGGCACCGAGTCCGACAACTGGGCCGTCAAGGGCATCGCCGACGCCCTGCAGAACAAGGGCAAGCACCTCATCACCAGCACCATTGAGCACCACGCGATCCTGGAGCCGATGGAGTTCCTCGAGAAGCGCGGTTACGAGGTGACGAGAGTCCCTGTCGACTCCACAGGTCTGGTCGATCCCGAAGAGGTGCGCGGGGCGATCCGGCCCGACACGATCCTTATCTCGATCATGCACGCCAACAACGAAGTGGGCACCATCGAGCCCATAAGCGAGATCGGCGCCATCGCCCGGGAAGCGGGCGTCACCTTCCACACCGATGCGGTGCAGACGGTGGGCAAGATCGCGATGGACGTCGAGGCCCTCAACGTCGACGCGCTCTCGCTCTCAGGACACAAGCTGTACGGCCCCAAGGGGGTCGGGGCCCTCTACATACGGAACCGCGTGCGGGTGACCCCCCTCATGCACGGCGGCGCCCAGGAGCGCCGCCGGCGCGCCGGCACGCACAACGTGCCGGGCATCATCGGCTTGGCCAAGGCTCTGGAGTTGGCCACGGACAGGATGGCCGAGGAGTCAGTGCGGGAGCGCGGCCTCCGCGACCGCTTGTGGGCCGGCCTGCAGGAGCGGATACCTGATATCGCGCTCAACGGGCACCCCACGCTTCGTCTCGACAACACCCTGAACTTCCGAGTCGAAGGCATCGAGGGCGAGGCCATGATCTTGTGCCTCGACATGAACCTGATAGGCGTCTCCTCGGGGTCGGCCTGCACCACCGGGTCGCTCGAACCGAGCCACGTGCTGCTGGCGATGGGCATCCCGGCGGAGTACGCTCACGGCTCTCTGCGCCTCACGCTGGGACATTCGAATTCCGATCTCGATATCGACTACTTCCTGGACACGTTCCCGGGGGTCGTCTCACGGCTGCGGGACATGTCTCCCGTGTACAACAAGCCTGTGGCGTAGCGAACGCTCGGTCCGGGAACAATCTCCGGCAGGAACATTGAAATCACCCGCCTTCGGGCGGTAAGGAGGAAACAGTGTACTCAGAAGCGGTGATGGACCACTTCCGCAACCCCCGCAACATGGGCGTGATAGAGAACGCCGATGGGGTAGGCGAAGTCGGCAATCCGACGTGCGGCGACATGATGCGCATCACCATCAAGGTGAAGGAAGACCGTCTGGACGACGTGAAGTTCCAGACCCTCGGGTGTGGAGCCGCCGTAGCCACCTCCAGCATGGTCACCGAGATGGCCATCGGCAAGACGCTTGAGGAAGCAGAAGACATCAGCAACAAGAGCGTGGCGGAATCCTTGGGTGGGCTCCCCCCCCAGAAGATGCACTGCTCCAACCTGGCGGCAGACGGTCTGCACGAAGCGATCAAGGACTACCGGGCGCGCCACTCCGGGGAACCGGCCACAACGTAGCCGGGGTACGGAGCGCCACCGCGCACTCGGCCGGTTAGCCGCTGAGAAGGCTCTTTGCCTTCAATCCCAGGCTGAGCCGCTCCTTCTCCTCGCTCTTGAACACCGAGAGCCCGGTGAGATCCCCGATCTTCTGGAGGCGATACCGGATGGTGTGTCGATGAGCGTAGAGGTCTTCGGCCGTCTTTGAGAGATTCTCGTCGTTCGCCAGGTAGGTGGTGAGGGTCTTGAGGAGTTGCGAGTCGTTCTGCTGGTCGTAGCGGTCCACGGGATCGATGGTCTCAGCGTAGAGCCCGCGAAGCTCGTCGGGGTCGTGCTCCCAGATGCTCAGCAAGAGCTTGTACGACCCCACGCCGTCGAAATGCATCACGCTCCCCGCACCCTGCAACTTGCGGCCCACCTTCAGCGCGGCCAGCGCCTCTTCGAAGGCTCTGCGTAGCCCGGACAGTTCGGGCGTGAACCGGCTCACCCCCACGGACAGGGAGAGCTCGGCCACCTCGTTCGCACGGCTCTGAAGGCGTCCGGTCAGCCGCTCGAGGGCCTTCAGATCGACCGCGGACTCACCTGTGAGAAAGACGATGACCCGGTCGGACTTCAGGCTGACCAGCGAGTTGGGCTCCATCTCGCTCACAGAGCGGGTGCAGCGGCTGAACAGGCGGGCCTTGAGCCGCTGGACCTCGGCCTCCGTGAGCCGCCGGTCGGTCATCGTCTTCTCGAACTCGTCCACATCGGCCACGAGGACGGTGGCACCGTGGCTGATGTCGCACCCCAGGAAGTTGGCGCGGCGCAGCAGGGAGTCCTCGCTGCTGAAACGTCCACCGATGAGGTCATCGACGAAGTCGCCCTTGAGGCGCACCTCGGTCTCGAAGCGCACCTGGTCACGAGCCATCTCGACCGCCGCTACGGTGGCCGCGTGCTCGAGCGCCACCTTCTCCATCTCTTCCAGCACCGGCCGCTCGGTGATGGTGCAGACGTAGCCGAGGCAGCTATGGCTTACCACGATGGGCACGGCGAAGAGCGACGGCACGCCCACCTCCGTCAGATGCATCAGCTTGCTCGGAGACCGGGCCAACGACTCGAACTGACTCCGCACCTGCCCGCGGTCGAGCAGCCTGTGGAGTTCGGCCTCCGGCCACGGGAAGTCGGCGGACACGCCGAGCGCCTCGAGGGATACGTCCAACACCAACACGGGCTTCTCGATGAGACGAGCCGCCGCGCTCGCGACGTCGCTCCATCCCCCCCCACTGATGACGACCTCGAGGAGTTGCCGGTGGATCTCCTGAGACTTCTCCAGCAGCGAGGCCTGGCGATCTATCAAGACCTCCATCGCCTCCTGCATGATCCGCGTCCAGCGGACTTCCTGCGGCACCTCGACTATCGGGAAGCCTCGCTTCTCGGCGATCTCGAGGATATCCAGGGGAAAAGCTCCCACGAAGCGCTTCGGCTTCACGAACAGAGCCGCTGCACCTGCGGCCATGATGCGGCGGCAGAAATCGCGCTGCCGATCGGTGTCGTTGGTGAGAGCGAACATCGTGGACATGACGATCTCGCCACCGGAGAGCCACTCCGCGATATCCGGCACTTCTCCCACCGTCACCGACGTGACCGCGTGGTCGAGTCCCCGGGCTCCCGAGAGCACCCGAGCTTGCGCCAAGGTCCCGAGCTTCAGGATCTGCTCCACGGTCACGGCCATGTCGGACTCCCCCTCACGCCGGATTCGTCACACCGGATGCGTCACGCCGCATTATACCGGCAGATATCCGCGTGTACTTGTCCAAGTGTCTAAGCGGGTTGGCACCGACTCAGGCCCGGGACGCAGAGAGGATGGCCATTCCCGTGTGCAATGAGGATCGAACGCCCGCTCCCCTTCGAGAGGGAGCGGGCGTTCGATCCGGCGCAGGGCTACGCTTCAGCCGGGAGCGCGAGGGAGACAGAGGCAGGTTCGTGTGCTGGATGAGGGCTGCGGCCACCTCCGGCGCGGCCCAGGCCCAGCATGTCACCGTGGTACGCTCCCGCGCCGTGCTCGCCCACGTCCAGTCCTTCGATCTCCTCTTGTTCGGAGACTCGAAGCCCGATGGTGCGCTTGATGAGAGCAAAGAGAGCGAAGGAGGCGGCGAACACCCAGATGAAGGTGGCGCCCAGACCCAGCGCCTGCACGCCGAGTTGCCTGAGACCGCCGCCCACCAGAAGGCCAACGGGCACGGGGGAGGCCGACGTGATACCAGTGTAGCCGAACAAGCCGACGGCCAAGGTGCCCCATGCCCCACCGATACCGTGCACGGCCAAGGCCCCCACCGGATCGTCAAGGCGGAGCCGATCGAAGGTGAGCGCAGCGCCCACAGCCAAGGCTCCGCCCACGGCCCCGATGATGATGGCCGCGTTGAAGTCGACGAAGGCGCAGGTGGCCGTGATAGCCACGAGTCCCCCCAAGGC
>DASRMJ010000101.1:0-4860 GCA_035647995.1 Thermoleophilia bacterium
GGTGGGAGTGCGCAACGTGTTCCAAGCCACCGTCCTGGAAGCGGGCGCCGACGGCGTCGTGCTCGACTGGGACGGGCTCGTGGTGGAGGCGGCGGCGCAGCACGCCCGCGTGGGCGAGCGGGTGCCCGTGTACATCCGTCCCGAGGATGTGAAGGTCATGTACCCGGATCGCTCGGTGGCGGAGGCTCTCAGCGCGAACCGGTTCGAAGGAGTGGTCGTGGACCACCACCCCACAGGAGATTCCACGGTGCTTCGGGCCGACCTGCCCAACGGCCACGAGATCGAAGTGCGCTATCCCGGGTACACCTACACCTCCCTCACCCTTGAGACCGGCCGGCCGGTCAGTATTTGCCTGCGACGCGACGCCTTGGTGCTGCTGCCTGCCCGGGATCCGCACTGACCCGATCGAGATCGGGGTGCGTCAGCGGCGCATGTGTTGCCCGACGTGAGCGGGCATGAGGCAACCGGACCATGTCCCCTTCCGCCTTGACTTGACCGCCGGGAATGCCTAGAATGAAATCCGACTGTACGTACAGTCAGTCGTGCGGACGGCGACCGGCCGACCGGTCCATCCGCACACTGACAGGCCTTTGGAAATGGGGGGCATGTGAAGAAGCTCTTATCCGGCAATGAAGCCATAGGCTACGGCGCGTATGCCGCCGGCGTAGGATATGCGGTGGGCTACCCGGGCACGCCGAGCACCGAGATACTCCAGTCGTACTCCACCTACCCAGGCGTCCACGCCGAGTGGGCGCCGAACGAGAAGGTGGCCTTGGACGTGGCCACCGGTATCTCCTACGCGGGTGAGCGCACGTTCTGCACCATGAAGCACGTCGGGTTGAACGTGGCGGCAGACTCGCTCTTCTCGATCGCGTTCACGGGAGTGAGGGGCGGTCTGGTCGTGGCCGTGGCCGACGATCCCGGCATGCACAGCTCTCAGAACGAACAAGACACGCGCAACTACGGCAAGTTTGCCAGACTGCCTGTGGTGGAGCCGGGCGACAGTGCCGAGGGCGCCGAATTCATGGGCGCCGCGCTCGAGCTGAGCGAGCAGTTCAAGATGCCGGTGATCCTCCGTTCGGTGACCCGGCTCTCGCACTCGCGCAGTCCCCTCGAGGTGCTGGACGAACTGAAGCCCATCCATCCCGGGCACGAGACCATCAAGTATGAGCGGAATCCGCCTCAACAGATCCCATTGCCCATGAACGCGCGCCGCATGCACCGCGAAGTGGAGCAGAAGCTGATCGATGTCGCCGCCTGGGCCGAGACCTGCGGGTTGAACCGCATCGAGCCCGGGAGTTCGAAGCTGGGCATCGTCGCGAGCGGCATCGCCTATCAGTACGCCCGCGAGGTGTTCCCCGACGCCACCTTCTTGAAGTTGGGCCTGGTCCATCCGCTGCCCCGTGACCTCTTCTTCAAGCTGGACGGCATGGTCGAGCGGATCGTGGTGGTGGAGGAACTCGACCCGATCTTCGAACACCACATCAGGTTGCTCGGGATCAAGGCGTCGGGCAAGGACATCTTCCCGCTCTGCGGGGAGTTCAGCACCGAGCTTGTGCGGGAGCGCGCGGTGGCCGCGGGCTTGATCCAGGCGGAGGAGATCGCAGTCCGTTCCGCCGCGCCTGTCGTGATCAACGGCCTCGACGCGGTCGCCGGCGACGGCTCGGTGCCCGAGCCGCTTGACCCGGCGGCCCTGCCCGCGCGCCCGCCGATGCTCTGTCCCGGTTGCGCGCACCGCCCCATCTTCTACGTGCTGCAGCGCCTGCGCGCCCTCGTCTTCGGAGACATCGGGTGTTACACGCTGGGGGCGGCTCCGCCGTTGAACGCCACCCACACCTGCGGCGCCATGGGCGCCGGTATAGGCGTGCTCCACGGGGTGGACATGGTGGGGGTGAAGGATCGCACGGTGGCCGTCATCGGCGACTCCACCTTCTTCCACAGCGGACTCTCTCCTCTGGTGAACATCGCCTACAACAAGGGCGTGAGCACGGTGATCGTGCTCGACAATCGCATCACCGCCATGACCGGGCACCAGCCCAACCCGGGAACGGGACGCACGATGGAAGGTGTCGAGACCCCCGAGGTGCGCATCGAAGACGTGGCGCGCGCCTTCGGTTTCGCCAAGGTGGACACGCTCGACCCTTACGACCTCGAAGAGGTGCGCCGGGTGCTCAAGGACCACATCGACTCGCCTGAGCCGTCGGTGGTCGTGGCCCGGTACCCATGCGTGCTCAACACCCGGGAGAGGTACGCTCCTCCGAGCGTCGATCTGGAAGCATGCAACATGTGCGGCACCTGCCTGAACATCGGGTGCGCGCCCATCATCAATCGGGGCGACCACGTCGAGATCGACCATCTGCTGTGTTCCGGCTGCGACTACTGCGTGAGCGTGTGTCCGCGGGATGCCATCGTGTCCGCACGGCGTGACGGAGGTGAGGAGTGATGGCGACGGGCAAGGTCGAGGGCATGACCAGAGACAAGATCGACTTCGTATTGGCGGGAGTCGGCGGGCAGGGCACCATCCTGGCCAGCGACATCCTGGTCGAGGTGGGGCTCGAAGCGGGCTATGACGTCAAGAAGTCGGAGGTGCACGGCATGGCTCAGCGCGGAGGCGGCGTCGAGAGTCAGGTGCGCTGGGGCAGCAAGATCCACTCCGCTACCGTGGAGAAGGGTCGCGTCGACTACCTCATCGGTTTCGAGATGCTCGAGACCGCCCGTTGGATCGAGTATCTGAAGCCGGGCGGCGACATCGTCGTCAATCGCTACCGCATCCCGCCGCCCCCCGTGAACATGGGCGTGGCGCGCTACCCGGAAGAGTCCGAGATCCAGGAACTCCTGCTCACGAGGGCGGGGCGCCTGGAGTGGGTGGACGCCACCGGCATCGCCCGCGAACTGGGCAACGCCGCCCTCGCGGGCGTCGTGCTGCTGGGCAGATTGGCCTCTCACCTGGATATCGAGGACGCCGTGTGGCTTGGCGTGATCGAGCGCTTGGTGCCGCCACGGTTCGTGGATCTGAACCGAGAAGCGTTCCGCAGAGGCACCGAGTCGGCCGACTGAGCGTCGGCGGGCTTCGGCCATCACGGGGAAGGGATCGAACATGAGGGGGACATCGAACGGGGCGCGTCGCTCGACGGAGCCCACCAAGCGCGAGGTGATCGTCGAGTCGGCGCTGCGCCTGATCCTGAAGAAAGGGTACGGGAGCACTACCGTGGACGATGTCGCCCAACTCTCCGGGGTGAGCAAGGGCCTGGTTTCCTACCACTACCCCAAGAAGGAGAACCTGTTCAGAGCGGTGCTCGAGAAGATCATCGCGAAGCTCGAGTTCGATCTGAAGACCACCTACGAGTCGTCGGACTCGGCGAGGGAGCGGCTTCGTCTGGACTTCCGCAACCTCTTCGACAGCGAGGAGCGCACGCGGCACTACTACATAGTGCTCATCGACTTCCTCGCTCAGGCGCCGCGCGAGGCGTGCGTGCGCAACTACACGAGGGTGATCTACCAAACGGTGTTGCGCTACGTGGAGATGACCATCGCCGACGGCGTGCGCACCGGCGAGTTCCGGCCGGTGGACGTGAAGCTCTCGGCATCGACGATCGTGGCCCTCACCGAAGGGTTCGTCTTCCAGTGGCTCTTCAATCCCGACGGGATAAACCTGGAGCAGGCATATCAGGTGAGCGACACTTACGTCACCCAGTACCTGCTCGCTGACCGCACAGAAAGCGACGGCACGGGGCCCGCGGCTCCGACCGGCAAGATCGGCATCGGAGGACGCGCATGACAGCCGGTACCACCAAGAGCATCTTCTCCGACCTCACCGTGCTCAGCCTGGAGCAGGCCACAGTGCTCCCGTATCTCACCTATCGGCTGGCGCAGGACGGAGTGCGGGTCATCAGGCTCGAACACCCCAAGTTCTGCGACCCGAACCGCATGATCGGCCACCCGTTCGTCGAGGGTGAAGACCGCATGTGCAGCTACTTCTTCGCCGTGAATTGCGGCAAGGAAGCGGTGACCCTCAATCTGAAGGACCCGAGGGCCCAAGAGTTGCTGAAGCGCACGATCGTGGAACTCGACGTGGACGTCTTCGCCACCAACCAACTGCCCAAGAACTACGGGCAGCTGGGCGTCGACTACGCCACGCTGAGCGCCGTGAAGCCCGACCTCATCTGGCTGGGGGTCACGGGCTTCGGGCCCAACAGCAACGAGGCCGCCTACGACCCCATCCTCCAGGCGCGGGGCGGTCTCATGGATCTCACCGGCGAAGCCGGCGGCGATCCCCAGGTGGTCGGCATCCCCCTGCCCGACATGGGCACCAGCGAGCACGCCTACGGCCAGTTGATGAAGGCCCTCTACAAGCGGGCTCTGACCGGTGAGGGGTCCCGCATCGACATGGCCATGATCGACTCCACCACGTCCTGGCTCACGCAGCCGGTGACGATGGCCCGCACCTTCGGCCGACCCATGACGCGCCGGGGCAACACCCATGAGTTCTTCGGGCCGGTGAGCGTGTTCCCCACCACCGATGGCTTCGTCTACATCGCCCTGGGTAACGACGTGCAGTGGCAGCGGCTCGTGGCCCTGCCCGGCTTCGAGGGCCAGGCCGACCCGGCCTACGAGACCAACTCGGGCCGCATCGCCGACATGGCGGCGCTCAACAAGAAGCTGGCCGCGGCCACCGCCGGCTTCGCCACCGAGGACCTGCTCGCCACCTTCCGCGAGGCCACCATCCCGATAGCGCGGGTGCAGGGCATCGACGAGGTGTGCGAGGACCCCGCCATCGCGCCCAAGCTGCTGAAGAGCGTGGACTCCGTCACCGGCTTCGAGGTCACCCTGGCCCCGCCGCCCATCATGACCGAGTATCTC
>DASRMJ010000102.1:0-2427 GCA_035647995.1 Thermoleophilia bacterium
CAACGGCCCGGAGCCACTAGAATAGGGCCTTGACCCGGACGGCGTCGTGCGGGCGCCATCCTCGCGGCGCCCCCGTTTAGGAATCCGGGGCGGCGGACGAACCCGAGTGCGCGAAAGGAACATGACTCCATGCCGGTAGCGTATGACCCAGAATCCCTGGAGACAAAGTGGCAGGAAGTGTGGGCCAGGGAGAAGACCTTCGCCGCTCAGAACCCCTCCGCCGAAGATGTCGCGTCGGGAAAGGGCCCCGGGTCCACCTACGTGCTCGAGATGTTCCCGTATCCCTCGGGCAGCGCTCACATGGGGCACGTCAAGAACTACACGATGGGCGACGTGATCGCTCGGTTCCGGCGCCACCAGGGCAGGCTGGTCCTGCATCCCATGGGGTACGACGCGTTCGGGCTGAACTCCGAGAACGTGGCGATCCAGACCGGTGAGCACCCTGCCGCGTTCACCGAGCGGGCCATCTCCACCATCAACAGGCAGCTGCGCCGTCTCGGCGTATCCATAGATTGGAGCCGGGAGCTTGCGACGTCCCGTCCCGAGTACTATCGCTGGACGCAATGGCTGTTCATCCAGTTCTACAACAAAGGCCTGGCCTACAAGAAGGAAGCGCCCGTCAACTGGTGTCCTTCGTGCCAGACCGTGCTGGCCAACGAGCAGGTGATCGAGGGTCAGTGTGAGCGATGCGACTCCCTCGTGGAGGCGAAGAAGCTGCGGCAGTGGTTCTTCCGTATCACCGACTACGCGGAGAGACTGCTCGATGACTTCGACAAACTCGAGTCGTGGCCGGAACGCGTGATCACGATGCAGAGGAACTGGATCGGGCGTTCCGAGGGCGCCGAGGTGGTGTTCGTGGTCGCCTCCGACCAGCGCCGCGCCGCCGCGGCTGCGGCCGAGGATCCGGTCGCCGGCAGGGAGATCACCGTGTTCACGACGCGGCCGGACACTCTGTTCGGGGCGACCTTCTTCATCCTGGCCCCGGAGCATCCGCTGGTGGAAGACCTAGTGCGCGGCACCGATAGGGAGGACGAGGTCAAGCGCTATGTCGCCCGGGCCATGGCGACGTCCGCCATCGAGCGCGCGGGCACCGAGAAGGAGAAGACAGGTGTCTTCACCGGTCGCCACGCCGTCAATCCGGTGAACGGGGAGCTCATTCCCATCTGGGTGGCCGACTACGTTCTCATGGAGTACGGCACAGGTGCGATCATGGCCGTGCCCGGACACGACGAGAGGGACTACGCTTTTGCCCGCACCTACGGGCTGCCTGTGGTCGAGGTGATCGGTAGCCCAGACGAGTTCAAGGACGACCACGGACAACTGACCGCGGCGTACGCGGGCGACGGCCTTCTGGTGAACAGCGGCGCGTTCGACGGCCTCGCGAAAGCGGAGGCAGTGCGCAAGGTGACCGAGTGGCTCAAGAAGAGAGGCCAGGCCGACTTCGCCGTCAACTACAAGCTGCGGGACTGGCTGCTCTCACGGCAACGGTACTGGGGATGTCCGATCCCCATCGTGTATTGCGACGAGTGTGGCGAGATGCCCGTGCCTGAGGATCAGCTGCCGGTCTTGCTGCCGGACGTGAGCGACTACGCGCCCAAGGGCAAGTCGCCGCTCGCCGCGGCGGAGCATTGGATCAACACCACCTGCCCGAAGTGCGGAGGCCCCGCGCGGCGCGATCCCGATACCATGGACACCTTCGTGGACTCCTCCTGGTACTACCTGCGCTACGCCTCGCCGTGGCGGGACGACGTGCCTTTCGATCGGGCGGCGGTGGACTACTGGCTCCCCGTGGACCAGTACATCGGGGGCGTGGAGCACGCCATCCTGCACCTGATGTACTCGCGCTTCTTCACCAAGGTGCTCTACGACCTCGGTCTCGTCGGTTTCGAGGAGCCGTTCAACAACCTCTTCACCCAAGGGATGATCTACTACAAGGGTGCCAAGATGTCCAAGAGCAAGGGCAACGTGGTCAACCCCGACGAGCACGTGGCCAAGTATGGGGCCGACTCTCTCCGCAGCTACATCATGTTCATGGGGCCGGGGGAGAGCGACGTGGAGTGGAACGACCAGGGCATTGAAGGCATCTATCGGTTCCTGAACAGGGTGTGGCGTCAAGTCACCGACGCGATCGAGGCCGGCTGGTTCGCGGCCGCAGGGCCGCTCCCCGAGCCGGGGACCCTCAGTCCCGAAGCTCGCGCGCTATTGGTCAAGACGAACCAGGTCATCGACAAGGTGACGGTGGATATCGCCGATCGCTTCCACTTCAACACCGCGCTGGCGGCAATTATGGAGCTCAACAACGAGATCTCCGCCGCCAGAGGTGCGGGCGGCGGCGGTGGTGGCGCCAGCGGCGCCGGTGGCGGCGGCGGACTGGGCGACTCCGCGGAGGGGCGCCGGGTCTTGGCCGAGGCGGTCGAGATGCTGGTG
>DASRMJ010000103.1:0-2502 GCA_035647995.1 Thermoleophilia bacterium
GCGGTCGCCGCAATCCGGGTTGTCGTATATCTCCTGATACATGCGGCTCGACTTCTCGAAGAGCTCGGCCGGGCTGGCGATGTTGATGTCGTTCGTGCCGCGCACGACGATGGCCTTCAACCTCTTGTCGCCCATGATCACGCCCACCCCGCGCGACGCGCTGGAGTTCGCATGTTCGATGGTGGCCATGAACACCCTGTTCTCGGCGGCCAGTCCGACGGCGGCGACCTGGGCCTCCGGCTGCTTCAGCTCCGCCTTGAGCAGCGCCGCGGTCTCTTGGGCGCCCTTCCCCTGCAGGTGGGCCGCGTCGCGCAACTCGACCTTGTCGTTGTGGATCCACAGGTAGACGAAGTCGGGGGCCTTGCCGCGGACGACAATCTTGTCGTATCCCGCGTGCTTCAGTTCGGGTCCGAAGAAGCCCCCGAACACCGAATGCGAGTAGCGGTCGGTCTGGGGCGAGAAGGTGTCCACAGTGGTGCGGTTGGCGCCCGGAAGAGGGGTGGAGTGCATCAGACCACTGCTGAAGATCAGGAGATTGTCGGGAGAGAAGGGATCGACCTCGGGGCCGACTCTATCCCAGAGGATCTTGGCGGCGGTGCCCTGACCGCCGAGATGGAGGGCCGTCAGTCTGGGATCGGTGGCTACCCTCTCGATGCTTCCACGAGAGAGGTCGATCTCCAGATTGAACCCTGTCTCTGCGTACCTCATCTGGCTTCCCCTGAATCGTTAACTGACCGACCAACCAACTATCGCACTATAGCACCACTCGGGCGGTGCAGCTACCCGGATTCGCCCGCTTCTGTGACGGCCGCGAGAGAGATCCCGTTAGCGATGCCGGTTACGGTGTCGTCTTGTGAGGAGCAGCGCCAGTAAATAAGCTTCGCCGTCGAACGACGGACGCCGGGGGAGGGACGACGGCCGAGCCTCGCCCAGGACGCGGAGAACCGATGGCCAGACGAATCGAAGCCTACGACTTGGCGCGCACCTTCGCGATCATCTTCGTGTTCGTAGCGCACATCGTCATCGAACAGACCACCAGCACCACCTTGAGGGTGGCTTTCGCCGCCGTGTCCCCGGGTCTCACCATGTCGCTACTCGGCTTCATCAGCGCAGCCCTGCTCTCGGCCAGGGCGGAAGAGACCGGCGCGTTCTTGGCCAAGCGATTCACCCGCATCTACATCCCGGTCTGGCTGTGCCTCTCCGCGGTTCTCATCATGCAGTCGTTCTTGGGAACGAGCAGGTTCAACGCCGATACAGTCGTGCACTTCATGGGACTGTCGGGCGTCTACGCCCTGCTCTCCGCCCCCAACTACGCCAGCGTCGGGGCGGGGCTCTGGTTCGTCACGGTGATCTTGATGATGTATCTCCTGCTCCCGCTACTTCGACGGCTCTTCGGGCACCGCAACGGCCTGGTCCACCTGTTGATCGTCATCGGATTGAGCCTCGCGGCAAACCAGTGGCTGCACGCCGGCGGAGCGTGGAACGTAGTCATCGCCTTCTGCTTGGGCACGTATCTCGGGGTCAACGGGCGTCTCGAGGCGCTCAACCGAAGATCGGCCGGCTGGTCCACAGTCCTTGCCGCCTCCCTGCTGGTGGTATCCGCGCTGGCCACCGCCGACGTCATTCCCTATTGGTTCCGCGGCCTTATCCTTCCCCTCTACCCGCTGGCTTTCATCCCTGTGTTCTTCTTCGCGGCGCGCGTACTCCCGCGCCCCGTGAGGGCGGCTTCCACGTTCTTCGCGGCCCTCATTTACGAGTTCTACATCTTGAGCTTCTACTTCATCAACGACGGCTTTCGCGACTTGTTCGGACCGTCCGTGCGCATGCGCCTGCAGATCCCCATCGGCTTCGTGGTGACCCTGGTGGTCGCCTATGTCCTGTTCCGCGTGGGCTCGCGCGTGCGCCGAGTGGCGGAGACGTACCTGCTGGGCGAGAGGGGCCACGCCGCCGACGGCCGGCCCACGCCCGATCCTGGACCTGAGGGCACGTCGTCGTAGCCGGAGGATTGGGGCGGCCGGGCGAGAAGAACACCAGGCAAGCGGTCATCCGGGGCGCCGCACGCACCCCCTTCGGCCCGTCTGAGGGCTTCATGTGTGCTCTTTCACTATTGACTCAGGCGCCAAGGGACGGTACCGTGGTGACGTACTCTTTGAAAGTGCGCCGTAGGCGTGTGGGAGAGTCGCGGTTGGTCGCGCCGTTATGTGGTGCAATTCACGTGCGTGCCGCGGGAATACGGAATTGACGGGGTGGTGATGCCATAAGGCCAGAGATCGGACTTACCCAGCAGTGTTCTCAAATAGTGTAGAGGGAGAACTGAATGAAAATCTCAAAAAGGATGCTGTTCATCCTGGTGCCCGTGCTGGTGCTGGTGTTGACCGGCGCCGTCGCGTTTGCGGCCGTGGGCGGCCCGTTCCCGGATGTCCCAGCAACTCACTGGGCGTACAGCAACATCATGAAACTCGCGGGACAAGGTGTTATCGTGGGCTACCAGGACGGCACTTT
>DASRMJ010000104.1:0-13254 GCA_035647995.1 Thermoleophilia bacterium
GGGCCCGCCCGGCCACGGCCGCCGCTGCGACGGCGATGCAGGCGGCGACTGCGGTGACGATGGCGACGAAGACACCGCCCCGCCCGCCCAAGGACGTGCGCCGAGTGAGACGGGCGAAACGGCAACGCAGAGCATCCACGACCGGGTGCGGATGAAGGAGCCCGGACTGGAACGCATGCTGTTCGTCGACGCATATCCCCGGGCCGCCTTCATGGACCACTTCTATGCCACCGACACCGGAGTGGCCGAGTTGGTCGCCGGGACCGCGGTCGAGCTCGGCGACTTCGCGGGTTCCGCCTACACCGTCGCCTCGCTGGAGGAAGTCCCGCACGCGCCCGCCGTGACCCTGGCGAGGACCGGTACGGTGGCCGGACACAGCGTATCGATCCGCAAGACGATCTCGCTCGACAGAGGTCATGAAGACACCGATGGCGTCACGGTCCGCTACGTGATCGAGGTCGCGGAGAGCACGGCCGTGGCCGACGGCCGTGACTTCACCGACGTGCTCTTCGCGCCTGAGGTCAACCTGACCCTGCTCGCCGGCTGGTCGCACGACCGCTACGTGCTGGTGGACGACGTCCCCCCGCCGGCCTGCTTCCTGGCCGACAGCGGCACTCACCCGGGCGCCACGTCGGTGACCCTCGTCGACGAGACCCGGGGTCTGAGAGTCCGCTTGTCGTGGGGCCGAGCGGCTGGGCTCGAGAGCACGCACGAGGCGCGGGAGGTCACGGTCGCGGAGTGGGAGGCCGCGATACACGCGGTCCCGGCCGAAGCCGCCGCCACCACATTGCTGAGGCACGGAGTGGTCACCGTGTCGCTGAGCGAGGACGGCTTCGAGCGCATCTATCAGAGCACCGCCCTGCTGCCCTCCACGCCGATGCGCCTCGAGGCGGGGCGCAGACTGCTCGCGACCCTGCGACTGGACGTGTCAGGCTCATGAACGAGCCGCTCGACGTAGCCGTAGTCTGGCACATGCACCAGCCCTACTACGGGCTCTCCGATACCGGAGCGTTCGAGATGCCGTGGGTCCGCACGCACGCGGTCAAAGACTACGCCGAGATGGTCGACGTCCTCGAGGGATACCCGCGACTCCACCAGACTTTCAACCTGGTGCCCTCGCTGGTCGAGCAGCTCCTTGAGTACGCGACCGGTCGCTATGTGGACACCTACCAGGAGCACGCCCGCAGGCCGGCCGCAGAGCTCACCCCGCGCGAGCGCGCCTTCGTTCTCGAGGTCATGTGCGAGCGCTCGTCGCACCCTCGCGCCCGTCGCCACCCGCGCTATCTCGAGCTGGCCCAGAAACGAGACCGCTGCACGACAGGCAAGCGCGTGCGGGTGGAGGAGTTCACCGACGCCGAGCTGCGTGATGCGCAGGTGTGGTTCGACCTCGCGTGGTTCCACCCCACGCACCTTGAGGAGGGGCCGCTGGCGGATCTGGTCGCGCGAGGAGGCGATTTCACCGAAGAGGACAAGGACGCGGTCTTCGCGGCGCAGGCCGCCCTTCTATCCCAGGTGCTTCCCACGTACCGTAGGGCTGCGGCCGCCGGGCGGATCGAGCTCACGACCTCTCCGTACTTCCACCCGATCCTGCCCCTGCTGGCCAACTCCGACCTGGCCCGAGTCTCGCTTCCGGAGGTGGAGTTGCCCACGCGTCGGTTCGACCACCCGGAAGACGCGGACGAGCATATCGCGAGGGCCCTACGGTTCCACACCGAGGTCTTCGGTAAGACGCCACGGGGCATGTGGTGCTCGGAGCAGACCGTGGGGGAGGACGTGATCGCTCCCCTCTCCAGGCACGGCATCGCCTGGACGATCTCGGACGAGGCGGTCCTCGGTCGCTCTCTGGGGCGCGCGCTGCAGCGCGACGCGGGAGGGCGCCTTTCGGACCCCGACTTCCTGTACTCGGCCTACAGGCTGGAGCGGGAACGCGGCGCGATCGACATCGTGTTCAGGGACCGCACCCTCTCTGACCTCGTGGGCTTCACCTATAGGGACTGGGACCCCGGAGACGCCGCCGCCGACCTGCTCCGTCGCCTTCGGCAGGCCCGCCATGACCTGGACTCGAGCGACGCACCGCATCTGGTGACGATCGCGCTCGACGGTGAGAACGCCTGGGAGTACTACCGCAACGAGGGACGCGATTTCCTCGAGCGCCTCTATGAAGGGCTGCAGCAGGACGAGTCACTGAGGTGCGTCACCGTCTCCGAGCATCTCGACGAAGCCCCGCCCACGCGCGGCATCCCCTGGCTGCACACGGGGTCGTGGATCGGAGGCGACCTGGGCACCTGGGTCGGGGACCGCGCCCACAGGTCGGCATGGGACCTGTTGCACGACGCCAGGGACGCTGTGGCTAGAGTGCGGGCGCGGACGACACTTCCGGCATCGGCCGAGCCGACGGACGCAACAACCCCGCTGGCCACTGCGACGGCCAAGCCGACGGACGCGCCGTCGCGACCGGCCCCTGTGGCGGCCGAGCCGTCAGACATCGATGCGGCCTGGCGAGAGATAATGATCGCCGAGGGCAGCGACTGGTTCTGGTGGTTCAGCACGCACCAGGAGAGCGGCCTCGACGAGGTGTGGGACGCGGCCTTCCGCCGACACCTGCAACAGGCGTACCGGTTCGCCGGCCTCAGACCGCCGCCTGCCCTCTTCGCCCCCATCCTGGAGTGCGCACCGGGGGGTGCGGGCGGTTCGCTGACGCCGACAGTGGATGGACACCTCACCACCCCCGACGAGTGGGAACAGGGAGTCCGTCTCGCTCGGGCGGGCGGCGGCGCCATGCAGCGGGCGGGCGGTTCCCCGGTCCTCGACCTGCGGTTCGGCTGGTCGAACGAGGGGCTCTTCTTCTTGGTGGTGCCACGCTTCCCGGTGCAGGAGACACCCCTGGACGTGGTCTTCTACCTGGGTCGCTCGGGCGGCGTCGCGCATGGAGACACTCTGCGACCAGACAGACCGGCGCTCCTCGCCGACGCCGCAATCGTCGCCACGCTCGGCTTCGTGCCCGGCTACCGAGTAGCGCTGACGCTGCGCGGGCCGGGCAGCGATCTCTCAGCAGCGGCCTCGTTCTCAGCGGCGCCATTCCTGACGGCGCCCTTCCTGACGGCGCCCGCCGATGGAGAGCCGGCGCCGGAGCCGGGTGCCGCGCCTCCCGGAGACGCCGCCGTCGCCGAGACGGTGCGCGACGCCGTCGCCGAGACAGCCCTTGGAGATGTCGCCGTCGGAACCGTCGTCGAGGTGGCGGTGCCGTGGGGCCTCTTCGGCGCTCTGGGCACCGACTCTCTCCTCGTCGGGGCAGAGTTGCGCGACGGCGACAAGGTAGTCGATGTGTTCCCCTCCACCGGCGCCCGCGCGAAGTCACCCTGATCAGGGCGCCCTCGAACGCGAGGCTCCTCCCACCGGGGCGAGTATCCCCTCTGCGCGGCCGCCAACGCGGCCGTCCCCGGGCGCACACCTCCCTCGTGGGACTGCTTGTTGGTATCCTCATGCCATGTACGTGGTAATCATCGGAGCCGGCGAAGTGGGCTTCCACATCGCTTCCATGCTCACCCAGGAGGGCCATGAGGTCGCCCTGATCGATCGCGACCCTGAGATCATCCGGCGCGCCTCCGAGGAGCTCGACGTGCTGACGATCGCGGGAAACGGGGCCAGCAAGCGGGTTCTGCAGCAGGCACGGGTGTCTCAGGCCAACATCGTCGTCGCCGCTACGGACTCCGATGAGGTCAACATGATCGCCTGCATGGCCGCCAAGCACGTCGGCGTGCCCCTGACCATCGCGCGGGTGCGCAACCCCGACTACTTGGACGAGAACGCCTCGGTATCCACCGAGTTCACCGGGATCGACTTCGTCATCCAGCCGGAGGCGGCACTGGCGGAGGAGATCGCGAAGATCGCCGAACTTCCGGGGGCGCTCGACGCCGAGACCTTCGCAGACGGTCAGGTCCACATGATCGAGGTGCAGGTGGACGAGAAGAGCAAGGCTGTCGGCAAACCCCTGCTCAAGATCGGTATCCCGCGGAACGTGCTGCTCACAGCGGTGTTGCGCGAGGACGACATGACCATCCCCACAGGACAGACCGTCCTGAGGGCACGCGACCGAGTCTTCCTCACAGGCAAGCGCCAGGGCGTGCTCGAGGCCGCGGCCATGCTCTCCCAGAGCATGCGGGTATCGAAACGCGCCATGCTCCTGGGTTGCGGGTCCCTCGGCCTACAGATCGCGACCGCTCTGGAGACGCACGGCTTCCGCCTCACCATCTTCGAGAAGGACTACGAGCGGTCGGTGCATGCTGCCGGTGTCCTCCGCCACTCCTTGGTGATCCACAACGAAGGACTCGATGCCGACATCTTGGAGCGCGAGGGCGTCCGAGACATGGGACTGTTCATAGCGGCGACCGGCGACGAACGCCTGAACATGCTCTCCTCCCTGCTGGCCAAACGGCTCGGGGCGCGCAGGACCATCTCTATCGTGGAACGAACCGCCTTTTCCACGATCCTCGAGTCGATCGGAGTAGATCTCGCGCTGAGCCCCCGACGCATCACGGCCTCGCGCATCCTCAAGTTCATGCGCTCCGGCGATGTGCTGAGCGCCTCGATCCTCGACAAGTCCGCGGGGGAGGTGCTGGAGTTCGTGGTGGCCGAGGACTCGATCGTCGCCGGCCGGCCGCTCCGCGACACGCACTTTCCTGAAGGAGCCATCGTCGGTGCGCTCGTGCAGGCCGACGGAGTGCACATCGCTCACGGAACCTCGGTGCCCCAGGCGGGCGACCGAGCGATCGTGTTCGCACTGCCCCGAGCAGTGGCCGATGTCGAACGGGTGTTCTCCGGCGATCACAGGTGAACTTCCGCTTCGTAGGCCACATGCTGGCCCTAGTGATCCTGGCCATCGCCGTGGGTATCCTTGCCTCGGCCGCCGTCGCCGCCGGCTACGGGGAAGACGACCTCACCGCGCTCCTGGCCTCTGCAGGGATCGCCGTCCTGGTAGGGGCGCCCCTCTACTTCAGCACCAGACTTCGCAGCCGCACGAGTATCGGGTACAGGGAGGGCTTCCTCGCGGTGGGAGGAGGGTGGCTCACCGCCATGGTCTTCGGGGCGCTCCCCTACCTCTTCTACGGCATGTTCTCGGTGGTCGACGCTCTGTTCGAGGCGATCTCCGGCTTCACCACCACCGGAGCCAGCGTACTCGTGGATTTCAACCAACCGCACGGCATCATGTTCTGGCGCAGCCTCACGCACTGGTACGGAGGCATGGGCATCATCGTATTGTTCATCGCCATCCTGCCTCCACTCGGTGGTGGAGCCATCCGGCTGTTCTCGGCGGAAGCTCCCGGACCGGTGCCCGAACGCCTCACTCCCCACATCAGGGACACGGCCCGCGGCCTCTGGTACATCTACGTCGGGCTGAGCACGATCGAAGCCTTGGCCCTCCTGCTGGCCGGCATGCCGCTCTATGAGTCGGTCACGCATACCTTCGGCACCATGGCGACCGGAGGCTTCTCGCCCATGGCCACCTCCATTGCCGCATACGACTCCTGGCCCATCGAGTTCATCATCACCGTCTTCATGGTGCTGGCCGGCGGCAACTTCGCACTCTACTTCGCCTTTCTCCAAGGGAACCGACTCAAGCTCTACCGCGATCCCGAGTTCCGCCTCTACCTGGGCATCGTCGGGGTGAGCGTGGTAGCCCTCACAATCAGCCTCGTGGTCTCGGGCTCACACTTCAGCGGCCTTCACGCCTTCCGGGAATCGCTCTTCCAGGTCGTGAGCATCCAGTCGACCACCGGATACGTCTCCGCCGACTTCAACCAGTGGAACTCGTTCGCGAAGACCACCCTTCTCCTGCTGATGTTCATCGGAGGGTCCGCGGGCTCTACCGCCGGCGGATTCAAGGTGGTGCGCATCCTGGTCCTGGCCAAGAACGCCCGCCACGACCTCGTGCGCCAGGTGCATCCGAACGCCGTGTTGCCGGTGAAGGTGGGCGGTCGAACGGTGCCGGACGGACTTCGCACGGCCGTGTTGGGCTACTTCTTCATCTACATGCTCGTCTTCGCGGTCGGAACGCTCCTGGTATCGGCGTCGAACGTCAGCATCATCACGGCGGCGTCGGCGGTGGCGGCCACCCTCAACAACATCGGGCCTGGGCTCGAACTGGTGGGAGCCACCCAGAACTACGCGGTCATCGAGCCCTTTGCGAAGGTCGTGATGATCGGCCTCATGGTCATGGGCAGGCTGGAACTCATGCCCATCCTGCTCCTCTTCACGAGAGGCTTCTGGCGATAGCGGGTGGCCGAGGCGAGCGACCGGGCCAACGATCGGCCGAACCCGGCGGGCGAGGGTAAGCCGAACCCGGCGGGCGAGGATCGGCTGGAGCGGGGCGGAACCTCCGGCCTAGTCGGTGATCTTCCTTAGGTCGGCGTTCCGACCCATCATGACGAGGATCGCCCCCTCTTCCACTGTGTCGGCCGCCTTGGGTGCGGTCAGGACGTCACTGCCGCGCTTGATTGCCAGCACCGTTATCCCGTACTTCGCCCTGATGCCGAGTTCCGCCAACGTGCGGCCGACGAACTTCGCGGGCGCGGCTATCTCCATGATCGAGTAGTCGGAGCCGAACTCGATGTAGTCGATGATGTCGGACCCCACCAGGCTGTGAGCGGCCCGGATGCCCATGTCGCGCTCAGGGAAGAAGACGCGATCGGCGCCCACTTTGCGCAGCACCCTGCCGTGCATCTCGTCCACGGCCCGCGCGACGACGCGGGGCGTACCCGCTTCCTTCAGCGCCAACGTGATGAGGATCGAATCCTGCAGCCGCCGACCGATGCTCACCACCGCGACGTCGAAGTTGCGGAGGCCCAGACTCACGAGCACGGCGGGGTCGGTGGCGTCGGCTACGACCACGTGGAGCAACTCGTCGCTCAGGGCCTGCACCTTCTCCTCGTCGACGTCGATGCCGAGCACCTCTTCCCCCAGTTGGGTCAAGGCTCGAGCCACGCTGGCGCCGAAGCGCCCCAGACCGATGACGACGAACTGGCGGCTCATGCCGACCACCCCGGCTCTGACGTGGGGGGGAGGCTGCGCGCCGTGAAGGTTCCGACCGTCTCGACCGCGTCGAAGACCGATGTGCGTGCCATATTCGAACCAACCCTTCCGCAGCCGTGGACAGCGGCGATCCGCACCATCCGCAAGGAGTCCCTCGCTCCACGAGGGATCGGAGACGACTCCCCGGAATGGTAGCCCTCCCGGAAGGGAAACACCACCCGTGGTGTTAGAATGGCTGGATGGGAGCCCACGCCTACATCACCTTCCTCAGCGACTACGGTTGGGCCGGCGGCTACGTCGCCGCGTGCGAGGCGACCATCGCCTCGATCTCGCCCGCGACGAGGGTGCTCCATATCTGCCACGAGATAGCGCTCGGCGATGTGCGCGACGGTGGGGCCGTGCTTGCCCACGTCGCTCCTCTGGGCCCGCCGGCCGTCCACCTGGCGGTGGTCGATCCGGGAGTGGGAAGCGATCGCGGCGCCGTGGCAATCCACGTCTCGCGCGGAGACTACCTCGTGGGCCCTGACAACGGCCTTCTGCTCCCAGCCATCGAAGCGCTCGGAGGAGTTGAGGACGCGTGGCTTCTCGATGCGCGCACGGTGCGCACCCAGGGCCGCCTCACGCCGGTCGAACCCTCCCACACCTTCCACGGTCGTGACGTCTTCGCGCCCGCCGCCGCTCTTCTGGCAACGGGACTCCCCCCGGCGGTGCTCGGCCGCGCCATCGCTTCGGAGGCACTCTGCCCGGCGACGAAGCCTCTCGCCGAGGTCGGACCGGGCTTGGCTCGACTGGAGGTCATCGAGATCGACCGCTTCGGCAACGTCGCACTGGCCCTCGGTCTCGACCGGCTCTCGCTGCGCGACTCCTGCGAGTTGGCGTTGACCGTCGAAGAAGAGACCGAACAGGAATGGCGCAGTCGTCTCGTGCGCACCTTCAGCGACCTCAAGCCGGGCGAACTCGGTATCCTGCAGGACTCCTGGGGTCGCGCCAGCCTCGCCCTCAACGGCGCGAGCGCAGCGGAGTTGCTGGGCGCCCGCCTGGGCGGCGTGGTCCGCATCTCCTTCGAGACCGACTGCGCAGCCGCGGGACCGGGACCCGATGCTCCGGCTCGGGCTCCAGCCGACACTCCAGCCCACGCTCCCCTTGGCGCCGAGCGGCGCTCGTGACTGCGGTGGCGGACACAGCGGGTGACAGACTCACCGCGGGAGACGGACTCACCGCCCGCGACAGACTGGCCCTCTATCGTCCCGATCTGACCCAGGTATTGAGCGCGGCCGACGCGCCCCACTACCGCTACGCCCAAGTCTACGAACACCTCATGCGGCGACCCGAGGCGCCCCTGTCGGCGGCCAGCAACCTGCCGCTGGCGTTGCGAACGGCCTTGGAAGAGGCCGGTTCGTGCTCGCTCACGCTCGAGAAGCGGCGGGAGGACGCGGAGGGCACCACTAAAGTGCTGCTGACCGCCCGCGACGGCGCCCAGATCGAAGCGGTGGCGATGCGCTACAACAGGCGGGTGACGGTCTGCCTCTCCACGCAGGTAGGGTGCTCTCTCGGGTGCACCTTCTGCTCGACCGGAGCTATGGGATTCGCGCGCGACCTGACCGTCGCTGAGATCGTTGATCAGGTGCGCCTCTTCATCCCCCTGCTGCGCGAGGAGAGCCGCGAGATCACCAACATCGTCTTCATGGGTATGGGCGAGCCCCTGCTCAACCTGGACGCCGTACTCGCGGCGATCAGGCTCCTCAAGGACCCAGACGGCCTCGGGTTCGCGCAGCGGTCGCTCTCGGTGTCCACCATCGGCATCCCGGCCGGGATCCGGCGGCTGGCCCGCGAGGAGCCCCAGGTGAACCTCGCCATCTCGCTTCACGCCCCCAACGACGAGTTGCGCACCCGTCTGATCCCGGCGAACCGCCGCTTCCCCTTGAGCGAGGTGCTCACCGCGGCAGACGACCACTTCGCCGTCACGCACCGCAAACTCTTCGTCGAGTACATCCTGCTGGAGGGAGTGAATGACACCCGCCGCCACGCTGAGGCTCTGGCGCGACTCCTGCGCGGGCGGGTGTTGACGGTGAACCTCATCCCTTGGAACCCGGGCTGCGGCGACTACGAGCCGTCACAGCCGGAAACCGCCAACGCTTTTCGCGACACCCTGCAGACGAGAGGGCTGGAGGCTACTCTCCGGCTTGGACGCGGCCGAGCCATCGCCGCGGGGTGCGGGCAGCTGGCCACCAAGACCGCTGCACGGGGCGGCGCGAAGCGCCGCACCCGGAGGCCCACGTAGGGCGAAGGTCGGCTCTGACTACTCCTGGTGGTCGGCGCCGGCACCTGTCGAGTCAGAGGCGTCGTCCTACCTCGATCTGTGACTGAGACTGCCTTCGCCGGGGTCATTCCCTCGAAGACCCCCATACACGGAGCGGCACGTGGGAGACCCCTTCTTGGCCTCCAACAACACCTCCGAGCCCTCGGCGCAGTGCTCCGATCTCTCGAGTCCTCGCAGATAGGCTTCTGGAGGCACGAGCAGCGCGTCCACGTCCTGGCCGGGGGCCGGCAGCATCTCCACCAACCATGCGACTCCGTAGGGGTCGTCGTCGAAGAGCTCAGGTTCGTCGACGACCTTCTGGTTCACCGCCAGGATCGTGCCCGACAAGGGTGCCCCAACGTAGCGGACCGCTTTGAACGTCTCGAAGAACACCAGATCGTCGCCCGCGGACACGACGTCACCCGGCTCCACGAAGAACTCGACGGACTCGATCCCCCCCATCAGCAGCACGCCCACCTTGCTCACCCCGATACGCACGCCCTCAGCGAGGGACTGCACCCACAGCTCCTCCTCCGCGTCATAGGAGCGGTCGCCAGCGATCTCGACCGTCTGTCCGTAGAAGCCTTGGAGAGTCAGCATCAGTCCCCCTGCCCGCTCGCGGCCAAAGCGGCCGCGACCACCCGTCTCAGCTCATCCTGCTCCGGAATGCCCGCGGAGACCAGCCGGCACTCCACCAGGACGCAGGGCACGGGCAGGTGCTCTCCGGCGAGCCTTCTCAACTCCCGATAGCGCTCCGCCCCTGCGGCTTCCTTGAGGGTGACGACCTCCACTTCCACCGCTCCTTCACCGAACTCCGCGGCCACCTCCCTGGTGGCCTCGATGGCGAAGAGTCAGGGAACGCAGTGCCCACCTTCGGAGACCACCTGCACTGCCAGCATCAGCTCGCCACCTCCCGCAACACCCGGTGTGCTAGCACTCGAAGCCTTCGAGTTCCTCGTACTCTTTGATCTCTTCCTCCAGGCGCCGTCGCAGCTCCGGATCCTTCTCAAGCTTGAACGCGCACATCCCCGAGCAGTGGAAGCAGCCCGCTTCCATCTCCTCGTACCCGAGAGCCTCCTCGATATCGAACGACTCGTCGTGCAGGCCGTCGGGGCTGGGGCTGATCGCCTGTCTCTCGAAGGTGTACTCGACGTCCTCGAGCATGTGGCGGGCTATCACTGCCGCCCGCTCGGCGAGATCCTTAGCCAGTCTCTGTCCGGAGACCTCGGGGAAGGGGCGCCGGCGACCGATCGCGTTCTTCGTCTCCGAGCGAACACGCGGGGTGAAGAGTCGCGCCGCGGGCTTGATGCCCACGAGGTTCAGGGCATTCGATCCGCACCGATGCCCGCATCCGTCGAGCGCGATCACGGGATAGGCCTGTACGAGTTCCAGCGAATCGGGCACCCCTGTTATCACCGAGGGGATGGAGACCAACTCCACTCGTCCGGGCAGGAGGTCGTCGGCGAGGATGTAGCCCGCGAGTCGCGTCACCGACGACACCGGATCGCCGATGCCGCCGCACGGGAACACCGTCACCTTCTCAACCGCCATCGGTGACCTCCTCCCCTGCGCCGCCATCCCCGACCTCCCCCGCGACGCGGGCAGACCCCTGAACGGCAGGGGCGGGATCGCCGGCAGTGCCGGCGGACTCCTCGGGCAGCGGAGGCATGGTGGCCGGTCGGTAGACGCCCGGCTCGATCCGGACGAACTCCATGACGCCCTCCATGTTCGGCGCGGAGCGGAACCACTTCTCCGGCTGCTTCTTCAACTCGGGGCGCTCGAAACGGTAGGGACTGCCGCTCTCCATCATGCCGGCGGCGATGCCGGCCACCCGCTCGGCCACGCGCCGGCTGAAATCCTTGGTGACCCCCGACGGATAGCGCCGGCTCCCGCCCGACAGGTCATAGCCCTGCGCCTCGGCGTACTCGGGTAGGAGGAACCGCACCGCGGGGGTGATTCCGGCGAGGAAGAGCAGATTGGTGCCGCAGCTCCACTCGCAGCCGTCGAGAGCGATCGAAGGGCTCTTGACGACCATGAGCACGTCTTCCTCGACTCCGCGCAGGAAGGCGGGAGCGCACGAGATGAGGGTCTTCTCGGGCACCAGTTCCTCGGCCACCACGTAGGTGGCCAGCCGAGCGACGGTCGCGCCCACCTTGGTGATGCCGCCACACGCATGCATGCAGATACGTCGTACCGCCATCGGGCCTCCGAGTCCAGCGGGTTTGACTGATCGTCGGCCCGAGCGGGCCGCTGCTCAGAAGATGACGGGGGAACACGTATCGGGGTGGCGGCGGCACGCCGCCGCCACCCCGAAGCCCGAAGGGTACGATCTTACTCGTACTCCTCCTGGGCTTTTGCGTACGCCTTCTTCAAGGTGTCACGCTGCTCATCGGAGTACGCGGCGCCGATGAGGGTCTCGTACAGCTCATCCAACGTGGGGATGATGCTCTCGTAGACACACTCGGTGTTCACGCACAGAGTGGGAAGCACGCGTCCTTTGCGCTCCATGAACATCCCGATACCCTCGGGGTTCTTGATCGACCACTCCTTGTACTCGATGAATTCCTTGACATCATCCGGCAACGTGCTGAGTACATCGACCATGTACCCGCAGGCCGGTCACTGAAGTGAGTCAAGGCTCAGGACCTCGACGAGGATCTTTTCAGCCATTATCTCTTCACCCCCCCACTTTGGCCGGGCTGCGCATGGGCTGCAGCGCCGGGTAGGGGACGTCGGGATAGTGAGCATAGTACGTCTCGTACCAGGTCTTGACTTCAAGGACCTTATCCACGTTCTCAACTGGAACGTCGAAAGGCATGTCTCAGCCAGGGGAGAAGGTGTATCCCACCTTCCCGCCGGCCGCCAGGCTGACTATCGCGTCTTCGCGGGGATCGATGATCCCCAGGGAGAGCGCCAGGGTCAGCTTGAGGTTACCGCCGAAACCGCGGCCGTACTTCAGGGCGCAGTCGCGAACGTAGTTCATGTTGAGCTGCTCGTCTACGCATACGCAGGACGCACCCGTGTACATCATGTTCTCGACGATCTTGGTGGCGTCTCCACAGATGTAGAGAGCACTGACCTTGCCGGCCTTGTGGATCACGTCAAGAGCTGGCTGACAGGTCGGGATCACGAACTTGTCGTACGTTTCGGGCCGCACCTGGCTGCCTACCGGCTCGACTATCGCGACGATGTCGCAACCGATCTCCTCGGCGTAGATACGCGCGGACTCCGCGCAGACCAGGGCCGCGAACTCCATGATCTCCATGGCCAATTCAGGCTTCTTCACCATGTCGGTGAAGATCTTGGCTCCACGTAGGTGGGAGGCCAACGTCATTGGACCACAGACCAGACCGATCAGGGCCACATCACCAAGTTGCGCCTTGGCCTTCTTTCCGGCCTCGATGATGACCGGCCAACGACCGTCGTTGGGACCCGGCACTTTGAGGTTGGCTTCCGCCAGGGTCTTGTCGATAAGTGGGTGGACAATAACCGTTGGCGGGTTATCGTCGAACCACTTGGCCTCGATACCCATCGACATGGCTTCCACGGCCAGGTCGAACACAAGCGGGATACCGTCGGCCTTGTATCGTTCGGCCGCGTTAACCACGGCCTTGGCAAGCAGATCGGAGTCCTGAAGAACGGTGGTTGCCGTCTCTCCGATCAAGAATGCCCCGTGCACGCCTACATAGGGAACCCACGGTACGACCGGGGTGTACTTTCCCAAGTAGGCATCGATGACTGCCTGTTTACCCATTGTCCTCCCTACACTTCCTCGCGAGTTTGGGGACGAATGAGACTCCCCCTGACCATGCCCCTTCCCGACCACCTCCCTTCAGTGGGACTCCGGAACCCGGTCCCGCTCGTCACTAGAACCCGGCCTTCCCGACCGGGCTCAGTCTTCTACCACAATCCCGGCAAGTCTAGCC
>DASRMJ010000105.1:0-4251 GCA_035647995.1 Thermoleophilia bacterium
GTCATGCTCCGCATCGGGCGGGCCACCGGGCGTTCGAACGAACACCGTGGGTTCCATGCTCCTGGAACCACGGGGCCGTTCGGGGCGGCGGTTGCATGCGCGTTGCTGCTCGACCTCGACACAGACCGTCTACTCAATGCCATCGGCATCGCCGGATCGCTGGCAAGCGGCCTGCGGCAATTCTCCGTCTCCAAGACCGGGTCGATGGTGAAGCGGCTGCATTTCGGGCGCGCGGCCGAGAGCGGCGTTCTTGCGGCGAGTCTGGCGGCAGAAGGTATCGACGGGCCGCACGACATCCTGGAGGGCAATGCCGGGTTCCTGAAGGTCTTCTGCGATCACTACGACGTGAGCGAATTGACGCGCGGCCTGGAAGGCGACACCTTTCTCGTGCGCGAGATCGCTATGAAGCGCTTCGCCACCCACGGATCGTCCCAGATCCCCCTTCAGGCGCTGCTCGATGTCCGCGCACGTCACATCTTCTCCGCCGACGAGATCGAGTCTATTCACGTCGCCGCCGCCCGCGAAGCCGTCGAACACCACGATAATCCCGCGCCCACGGATCTGATGCAGGCTCAGTACAGCGTCCCGTTCTGTATCGCACTGGCCTGCGTCCGCGACGCGCGCGTTCGCTACGAGGTCGGGGAGATCACCGACAAGCGAACGTGCGAAATGACCGTCACACTTCGAAGCGGCGCCGTCCACAAGCGAACGCTCCCCGAGCCGGGGATCCCCTGGCGGCCGGCAAACCGCGACGAGACATACGAGAAGTATGCGATTCTGATGCGCGATTGCGCCCGGTCCAAAGTGGACGAACTCTTCGAGCGGATTCAGACCATGGACACCCAAGCCCGTGTCGACTGACTCAGGCTTTGAGGTCAGGTCCGGCGGTTCGAGAGCCTAGCGGGCCGGAGCCGCCCCCAAGAAGCGCCCGGCGTTGCCGGACAGGATCGCCTGTTCGACGGTCGGCGGAAGCATGAGATCGCGCACCACCTGCGCGTATCGCGGGAGGCGGTCGAGCCCGAAAGCGACCACGCTGTCGCTCCCCAGCATGATCCGGTCGCCGAACCGCCTGAAGAACGCGCCGTAGGAGTCGGGGCCCGCCTCGATGTGCGTCTCCAGGCTGGCGATGTCGGAGAAGAGCAGCGGGAACTCCTCGAAGAAGCCCGCCATCAACCGGCGGCTCAGTCCGAAGTGCGGGATATCGACGCGCACCGTCGGGTGGGCCCGGAGGCAGTCGAGCACGAAATCACCGTGTAGAGTGAGGTCGACGTGGTACACCAGGGGAACGTCGAACTGTTCCGCCAGAGCGAAACACCGTTTGTGAAGAAGGAGGTAGTCGTCCCGGCTCAGACCATGGACGTGGCGAAGAGCGGAGTTCCCCGATTTGGGCCCATCCTCCTCCAGCACCAGGATGTTCTTGATGCCCCTCATGCCCCCGGCCCTGGTGCCTGCCGCGTTCGGACCCTCGGTGAACAAGGGAGTCAGGTCAGTCTCGCCGTCCCAGCCGCGCACATCGAGGAAGGGGATCACCTCGAGAGAATGTTCCTGCGCAGTCCAATCCGCCTGGAATTCAAGCAAGGAATCCACGTCGTCCAGCCGCCATCCGCGGCCGCCCCGAAGTCCGGTAGCGTCCCGGTAGGCCGGCGGCAACAACAGGGGCACCTTCTCGGGCGGGAGACCGAGCCCGCCCAAGGGCATCACCACGAGGCCTGAGTACCCCGCCCTCTCCAGATCTTGCAGTTCGCTCCCGATGCGCGGCGAGGGGTGGTCGAAGACGAACCAGTGACAGTGGACGTCGACGAGGCCGATGGGGCCGACGAGGCCCGCCCGAGGGGCGGCGGGCATCCCCGCGTCATCCGGTCGGCCGGCGGGCATCCCGGCGTCGGCCGAAAGGTCGGGAGTCATCCCGGAGTCAGCCGGTGGGTCGGAAGTCATCCCGGCCCCGTTGTCGTCATCGTCGCTCCGCTCCACGCCCCGCTACTCCTTGTCGCTACCCGTGTCTCGCCCCGTTCCGCCGCCGCGCACAGCTCCTGCCGGCGGCCATGAGCGGCCGCCCTTGCGACCGCCGGGGAATACAGTAGCAGGTGCCGGCGGTCGTCTTCGGCGGCCTGCCGGCGGCAGGCCGCCCGGTGTACCCTATCCGCAGGCGCGGCGGATGCAGCCGACGCACCTGCCGACAGCGCGACAACACAGGGAGACACCGATGCCGACACCGACCATCACTCATCTCGAGCGCCGCAAGATCGAGGCGGGCGTCTTGATCCCCATGGTCCAAGCGTTCCAGCGGGCGATCGGAGTGGAGCATGCCAACGAGGTCGCGCGAGAGGTCATCCTGCGACTCGCGCGCAAGGACGGAGAGGCATGGGCGGAACAGTTCGGCCGAGGCCTGACGGGGATAGAAGGGGTCTTTGGAATCGCCGCTGCCGGTGGCAGCCTCGAGTTGGAGCGGACCGAAGGATCTGCCGACGAACTCCGTTTCGACGTGAAGCAGTGCGGATACGCCGACTTCTTCAACGCTCTCGGACTCCCCGAACTCGGATACATGTTCTGCTGCAGCCGGGATTCCGCCATGGCCGAGGCCTTCGGCGGCGACATCACGTTGGAGCGCGCCCACACCATCATGGAGGGCGCCAACAGCTGCGATTTCCGCTTCGTGCGCCGGGGTTGACGCACCACCCCCGCCCCCTGCCTTCGTGAGCCAACGCCAACCCGCACCGTTCGGCGTATTCCACCGCGCGGCCTTCTGGGTGACGATCAACTCACGGCGGCAAGCCTTTGGACCGGTTCAGACGGTCGACTCCGGGCCAAGTCATAGGCAGTCTGCAGATTGATCCAGAACTCCGGCGTCGTATCCAGAGCCGCCGCAAGCAGCCACGCGGTCTCAGGGGTGATACCACGCTTGCCATTGATGAGCTCGTTGATACGCTGCACCGGGACACCAAGATGCGCCGCGAAGGCCACCTGGGAGATCCCGAGAGGGGCGAGGAACTCCTGGCCCAAGATGACGCCGGGATGCGTTGGTATGCGGTTCTCCGGAATCATGGCCAACCTCCTACTTGTGATAGTCCATCAGTCGCGCGTCGCTCGCGTTGTTCCCGTCCCAGCGGAACACGAGCCGCCATTGATCGTTGACCCGAATCGAGTGAAGACCCTTCAGATCTCCCTTCAGTGCCTCGAGCCGGTTGCCAGGCGGGGAACGCAAGTCAAGAACCGCTGCGGCACTGTTCAACATGTCCAACTTGACCAAGGCCAGAGCGACAACATCCTGGGAAAACCGACGCGCCCGACTCGTGGGCCGATCGTGGAAGAGATCCTCAGTCGCGCGGTCGCCGAACGAGACGATCATCGAACCCCTTTTGATCAATGGTCGATCAGCACTATACCGCTATCCCGGTAACCGTGCAAGTGTGTAGCAACTCAGCGCTGAAGGTAACGTGTTAGGTATCAGCTGGAGTTCGCCCCTACCGACTTCCCTGCCGAGAGCGCTCTTACGCGGCCGCTCGGTCTGACATGGAATCTCGGAGCATCAGTTCGATATTTCATGGTAATCCAGTGCATGTGTCCGATACCGGCATTCTGCACCGACTGCTTTCGCCGCACCGGCGCACAAAGGGGCGAGGTGTTCTTCTGGGGCGTGCATACCGGCGCCGAACTCCATCTGCTGTGGGTTCTGTGCTGAGGCGACGGCGACCCCTGGCCGTTGGCGGAGGGCATCACCGCGGTTCCAGCTATGTGCCTGGCGTCGCCGCATTGGCGGCCGGCGGGTTCGCCTACTCCCGACACGGCAGGAACGCGCTCGACGGCGAGGCGCTCATCGAGCTGGGCTTCACCTACGAGGGGGTAGGGGTGTCGCGATCCTTCGCGACGTAGCGGACCCCCGGAACACCCACCGAGCCCCCGGGAGGCCACAACGTCTCCGTAGCGCGTAGCACAGACGGTGAGCACCTGTGCGCGTTGGCACGGCCAAACGCGGAGGCAGACCATCTTCCGTGGAAGGAGGCCGGCCGCAATGGAGGTGGTATGCCGCCCCTCAGGCGTACAGCAGGCGGCGACCTCTCGGCTCCGGTACTGGGTCGCCGAACTCAGCGGCGGTTTCGATCCAGAGGGCCACGGCTTCCTCCGCCTGAGCGAGTGCATCCTGCGGCGTGTCCCCGTGCGCCATGCAACCCGACAGCTCAGGCACATCGGCGATGAAGAGGTGGTCCTCGTTGCTCCAGTAGATGATGGTCTCGTATCTGTGCATCAGTCATC
>DASRMJ010000106.1:0-2442 GCA_035647995.1 Thermoleophilia bacterium
GGGCATCGACTACGGGCTCGACCTTTCGACGGCGACCGAAGTCCCGGTGAACCCGAGCGGCGGCCTCCTGGCCTGCGGACACCCGGTGGGCGCCTCCGGTCTCATGCAGGGCGTCTTCGCGCTGTGGTAGCTCCAGGGTTCCACCGAGAAGCACTTGGGTGACGCCACCCTGCAGGTGAAGGGCGCGCGCCGGGGAGCCATCCACTCCCACGCGGGCACCGGCACCTACGTCACCGTGACCATCCTCGAGCGGCCCTGAGCGCGTCCGGAAAGGAGAGGAACGACCATGACCGATAAGCAGAAGCCAACGGCCGAGTCCCCCGAACCGGCCGGAGCCGCCTCCGGGTCGGGCACCGGCAGCCCCAGGTCTGCGGCCGAGGCCCCGAAGCCGGGCGGCGGCTCGCAGCCCGCCAAGCCCAGCAAGCTCGCTGAGACCCAAGACGGCACCGTTCTCTACAATCTGGACCCGATCATCCTGAAGGATCATTGGGAAGTCGACTACATCCATTCTTACGCCCAGGACTCTCCCTTCTTCGCCGGACTCTCGCAGAAGAAGTTGCTGGGCTCGCGCTGTCCGGCCTGTGGATACGTCTATGCGACCCCTCGTGGTCACTGCGCGCAGTGCGGAGTCGCCACCGAGTGGCACGAACTGCCCCAGGAGGGCACCGTCCACACCTTCACCACCTGCTACTTCGGCGGGGAGGCCTTCCTCGCGGAGACCCCCTTCACCCTAGTGCTGGTGGAGTTCGAGGGGGCGGACACGCTCTTCCTGTCACGTCTTGTGGGCGTGGAGGATCGGGAGGTCTCCATCGGGATGCCGGTGCGCGCCCGCTTCCTGCGCAACTCCAAGTTCAAGCCCACTGATGTGTACTTCATCCGGGCGGACCCAGCCTCGTGACGGCCGGGAGCGGGGCGTCATGGAGCTCGAACTCGTGACGGCCGGGAGCGAGGTGCCGTGGACTTCGATCTGAGCGACGACCACAGGCTCATCCGGGCGACCGTCAGGGAGTTCGCCGAGAAGGAGATCGCCCCCCGAGCTGAGGAGATGGACCGGGAGGCCGCCTTCCCCTACGACATCGTGGCCGGACTGGCGGACATCGGGCTTCTGGGCGTGCCCTATCCCGAGGAGTACGGCGGATCGGGCGGCGACACCTTGGCCTATGTGCTGACTCTGGAGGAGTTGGCGCGGGTGGACTCGTCGGTGGGCATCACGGTGGCGGCGCACACGTCGCTGGGCACCAACCCTATATGGCTGTTCGGCACCGAGGAGCAGAAGCGGGAGTGGATCCCGCGCCTCGCTTCGGGCAAGGAGTTGGGCGCGTTCGCGCTCACCGAGCCCGACTCCGGCTCCGACGCCGGCGCCCTGCGCACGAAGGCGACGCTCGAACCAGGGGCTACCCCGGGCACGGGGGAGTGGGTTCTGAACGGCACCAAGGCCTTCATCACCAACTCGGGCACCGACATCACCGCGCTGGCCATCGTGGCCGCGGTCAGCGGCGAGCGCCCCGATGGCGGCCGCGAGATCTCCGCCTTCCTCGTGCCGCAGGACACCCCGGGATACACGCGCGCGCCCGCCTACCGGAAGATGGGCTGGCGCGCCTCCGACACGCACGAGTTGCACTTCGAGGATGCCCGCATCTCCGAGGCCAATCTCCTCGGCCGGCGGGGGCGAGGGTTCGCGCAACTCCTCACCGTGCTGGATGCGGGGCGGGTGAGTGTGGCCGCCCTGGGCCTGGGCTTGGCCCAGGGCGCCTACGAGATGGCGTTGCGCTATGCGCGCGAGCGCCGCCAGTTCGGGCGGCCCATCGGCTCGTTTCAGGCGGTGGCCTTCAAGCTCGCCGACATGGCGACCCGCCTGGAGGCGGCCCGAGGGCTCGTGTACCGGGCCGCGGTGGCGAAAGACCTCGGCCGACCCTACGAGTTGCTCGCTTCCATGGCGAAGCTCACGACCTCCGAGTTAGCGGTGTGGGCCGCTTCGGAGGCGGTGCAGATCCACGGCGGCTATGGGTATATGGACGAATATCCCGTGTCCCGCTTCTACCGCGACGCCAAGGTGCTCGAGATAGGCGAGGGCACCAGTGAGGTTCAGCGGTTGGTCATAGCCCGCATGCTCGGGACGGCTGGGTCGCAGGAGGTGATGTAGGTGCTGGGGACCCCGGTGGTCGATCGCGATAGGTGCAAAGGTTGCGGTCTGTGCGTCGAGTTCTGCCCGTTCGGACACCTGCGCATCGATGCGGAGCTGAACGTGGCCGGCTATCATCCGGCGGATGTAGAGACTACCGTGGACGCCGGCGGGGCGATCCCCTCAGGTGCGGCAAGGGCTGCGGAGAGCTTCGAGCACAACTTCGCCTACTGGTGCCTGCGCTGCCGCTACTGTGAGGTCGTGTGTCCCGATGCTGCGATCCAGGTGTCGGGGGAGATCATCGGCATCGAGGGCACCCG
>DASRMJ010000107.1:0-3045 GCA_035647995.1 Thermoleophilia bacterium
GAAGCAGGCGGGAAACCACCCGGCGAACACCGCGAACACTCCCGCACCGGCGATCGCCCCCACCAGCACGAACATCCGGGTCCAGCGGAGGCGGCGCACGAGAAAGACCGGCGACACCACGAGCACGAGAGCCTCGAGCGCCCGCGCGACGATCCAGAGTTGAGTGGGGAGATTCGCGCCGCCTCCGGGGAAGACACCCATGCCCTTGTAGGCGAGAACGTGGATGAAGTCCACGGCGGCCGCCCAGAAGAAACCTACGCCGAGAAACGTGAGGAACGAGTTGCCGGTGAGTGGGAAGAGACGCCGCGTCGTGACGAACAGCAACACCCCCACACAGACCGCGGCCGTCTCGACGACACTGTGGAACAGGAGGTAGTTGCCCCGCGCCACCGCATAGAGGAGGAGAATCGACGCCGGCCAGAGCACGAACGCCGGCCAGAGCCGCCGATCGCGAACGACCGTGCGCCACGTTCGCGGGGCGACCGAAGTGGGAACCGACAGCCCCACTGAGCTGGCCCTCTGTCCCTGCTCGTCCGTCACGTCCTCCCCTCTAATGCCGGAAGTGGCGGCGCCCGGTGACGACCATCGCCATCCCCTGGCCCTCCGCGTAGCGGGTCACGTCGTCGTCGCGTTTGGACCCGCCCGGGTGGATCACGCTCACAGCTCCGGCCTCCACCGCCACCTCGAGGGCGTCGGTGAAGGGGAAAAACGCGTCTGACGCCACTGCGCTGCCCGCCAGCGGGTGCCTGGCCTTCTCGACGGCGATACGCGCCGAGTCGACGCGGCTCATCTGACCGGCCCCCACTCCGACGGTCATCAGATCCTTGGCAAAGACGATGGCGTTCGACTTGACGTGCTTCGCCACACGCCAGGCGAACATCAGATCCCCCCACTCCGCCTCGGTCGGATGGCGGGTAGTGACCACGTTCACGTCTTCCCGACGCTCGCTCTCGGAGTCACGCTCCTGGATCAGCGCTCCGCCGGTGACCCTCTTCAGGTCGTAGAGACCGCGCGGGTTGCGCCGATGCTCCTCGTCCACGAGCAGTCGGATATCGGGCTTCTTGGTGAGGATCTCAAGAGCTTCTTCTAAGAATGCGGGGGCGAACAGCACTTCGACGAAGTTGGCGCTGAGTGAGCGGGCCAAGGCCTCGTCAACGGCCCGGTTGACCACGATCACGCTGCCGAACGCCGACACGGGATCGCACGAGAGTGCCTTTTCGTAGGCGAGAGTGATGTCCTCGGCGAGTGCGACCCCACACGGGTTGTTGTGCTTGATGATGACGCAACACGGCAGCGAGAACTCGTCCGCCAGGCGGCGGCCCGAGTCCAGGTCGAGAAGGTTGTTGAACGAGAGGTGCGCACCGTGGAGCTGCTGGATCTGCGACAGCAGGTGCTTGCGTCCGTCGACGTCGGCGTAGAAGGCGGCGCGCTGGTGCGGGTTCTCTCCGTAGCGCAGGTCTTGCACCTTCTTGAAGTCCCACATGACGTAGGGTGGGAACTCTCCCGATTGCGCGCTGAACCAGTTGGCGATCGCGAAGTCGTAGTGAGCGGTGTGGTGGAAGGCTTCCATCGCAAGGTCGCGGCGGGTGCCCTCGGAGAGTGCCCCATCATTCTCGCGCAACTCCTGAAGAACGTCGTCGTAGCGGTGAGGATCGACGACGATGGCCACGCCCGTGTAGTTCTTGGCGGCGGCGCGCACCATGGTGGGTCCACCTATGTCTATGTTCTCGATGACCTCTTCGTCGGCGACGCCGCGGCTTTCGGCCACGTCCTCGAACGGGTAGAGGTTCACCACCACCAGGTCGATGGGTTCGATCCCGAGTCCCTGGATGGCCTTCATGTGCTCGTGGTTGCGCCGATCGGCGAGTATGCCGCCGTGGATGGCGGGATGGAGCGTCTTCACCCGGCCGTCCATGATCTCAGGGAACCCGGTGACATCCGACACCTGCGTCACCGGGATGCCGGCTTCGGCCAAGAACTTGAACGTGCCGCCGGTCGAGATGAGCTGGACACCCAGATCGACCAACCCTCGGGCGAACGGCTCCAGGTTCCATTTGTTCGAAACGGACACGAGTGCGCGGCGTACCTTCACTGCTTCCCCTCTTTCACCAGACTATCTGCGAGATCCCATCGTCGTCCACCTTCACCAAGCGCGAACCCGGCGCGGGCGGACTGATCTTTCCCAACGCGAACAACTCGATCACGCGCGGGAGCACCCGGTGCTCCAGCGCGTGGATGCGCGCCGCCAGAGTGGCCGGCGTGTCGTCATCGTGGACCGGCAGTGGCTCCTGCTTGATGAGCGGACCCGTGTCCATGCCCGCGTCCACGTAGTGCACGGTGACTCCCGTGACTTTGGCGCCGTAGCGGAGCGCGTCTTCGATGCCGTGCACTCCCGGAAAAGCCGGCAGCAACGCCGGATGCAGGTTGATGACCCGATCCTGGAAGCGGGCCAGGAATCTGGGCGAGAGCATGTGCATGTAGCCCGCCAACACCACCAGGTCCACAGCAGCGGCGTCGAGGGCGTCGGCCATGGCCAGGTCGCGGGCCTCCCGGTCGGGGTAGTCCTCCAAGGGGAAGCTCGCCGTGGGGATGTCGGCCCGCTCGGCCCGCTCGAGCGCCAGAGCGCCGGGCACGTTGCTCACGACCACCGCCACCTCGATACCGGCGACGCGACCGTGAAGACGATCGATGATCACCTGCAGATTCGAGCCGCTCCCCGACGCGAGCACGGCGATCCTGAACATCCGCTCCCTCCGCTCCTTCTCCGCACCGACCTCCCGGCCGGGCGCGGCCATAGTAGCAGAGCTGAGCAGCCGCCGGAACTCTCCGGGCCCACCGCTCCGGGCAGCGCGGGCCGCGGCGGGCGCCGAACGCGGCCGGGCGCGCGCTGCAGCGAGCGACGGCGATCAGGCGACTAGAGGACCCCGGTCAGGGACACGCGCTTGTCCCCGCGGACGATGCTGCCCAGGTACATGCACTCCTCGCCCGCCCGCTGGAGCAGACGGGCGGCCCATTCCGCGTTCGCGAACGGGACCACGATCACAT
>DASRMJ010000108.1:0-2479 GCA_035647995.1 Thermoleophilia bacterium
ATGCCGCGACTTCCCTTATCCGATCCTACTGAAGGAGGTGGGTTCCGGTCTGCCCTCCGCCGCGCTGGCGCGGATCGCCGGGACGGACGTGGCCGGGGTCGACGTGGCCGGGCGGGGCGGAACCGACTGGGGCCGCGTGGAGGCCGTTCTCGCGGGCCGGTTGCCCGACAGCCCGCTCGAGGAACTCGGCACGGCGACCGCCGACAGTCTCGTTGCGGCGGTCGAGATCATGCCGCCGCGCGCCGTGATACTCGCGTCGGGCGGCATACGCTCCGGCGTGGAGGTGGCGAAGGCCCTTGCTCTCGGCGCCCACGCCGCCGGCATGGCTCTCCCGTTCCTGCGCTGGGCGGTGGAGTCTACCGAACGGATCGTCGAGGGGGTGCGGACCGTCCACGATGATCTACGGGTGGCGATGTGGTATGCGGGTGCACGGGATGTCGCGGCGATTCGGGGGCGGGCACGACGCATGTGACCCCTCCGGGGCGGGCTGGAAGCGCGGAACAGAGTTGTGATCGCCCGAAGCCACCCGATGTCGGTGCGCCCGGCGCCGCTACGCGTCGGTTCGCCCCGCGTCGTCGTCCGGACTACTTCTCCGCCAACAGGAGACTCAGGAAGGCCGCCGCGGCCGGGGAGAGCGTGTCTTCCTCCAGGTAGGCGATGTTCACGTCCAGCATCAGCTCTTGATCTTCGATGTCCACGGCCACCAGCCGGCCTCCAGCCAGGTCCTCCGCGACCGCCGATTCCACCAGGAAACTCAGCGCCTCTCCGCCTTCGACCATCTCCTTGATGAACTCCACGTTCCCGGTCTCCACCAGCACATCGGGCGTCATGCCCCGTTGGTCGAAGCAGGCGCGGGTGAGGGCCTGCACGCCCGACCCCTCCTCCCGGGTGATGATGGGCAGCCCCTCCAGCTCCTGAAAGAGAATGGACTCTCGTGCGGCAAAGGGGTGTGTTGGGGCGGCCACGAGGATCACTCGCTCGTTGCGGAAAGGGATGAAGGTCACCCCCCGCACGCCTTCCACCTTGGCTACCACCGCCAACTCGTTGCGGAGATCGAGGAGGCTTCGGCACATGTCGAGAGAGCTGCCCTCGTCGAGTACCATGCGCACGCCGGGGTGCGCCGCGTGAAAGCGGGTCATGAGGGACGGCATGAGGTGATGTGAGTAGGTCTTGGTGGTGCCCACCCGCAGCACCCCTCGCTCCAGGCTGCGGACCTCGGCCACCGTCCGCTCCATGGCCCGCTCCAGCTCGAAGACCTCGCGTGCCTGCAGGAAGAGAAGGGCGCCCACCTCCGTGAGCACCATCCGCCGGCCTCGGCGCCTGAACAGGCGCACGCCCAGGGAGGATTCGAGACCGCGAATATGGGAGGTCACGGCGGGCTGCGTCACGCAGAGAGCCCGAGCAGCGGCCGAGAAACCCTGATTTCGGGCCACCTCATGAAATGCACGGAGCTGATTGAAGTTGATCACGGTCTCACCAGCGCTGAAGCATAGACATGCTAATGGACATGAGATATCCATTGACTATTGTTGGCCTACGACCACTGGGTAGTACTCTACATTATGAGTCAGCAAAGAAACAAGCACTGGACACGGACCTTGGCCCGGCGTAGAGTGCGGGTGCTGCGGCCGGACTAGGCCGAACGTGTCGGCCGGGGGGTCGGCACGAAGGGGAAGTGTTCGGTGGGCGAGACGTCGAGCCGAACAGAGGGGGACACACATGACGGTATCTGCGCGTTTTCTTGGCGACCCCGCAGGGCAGATGTGCCTCGTCACGATGTCGCCTCGGGCGGTCGGGGGAACGTCACCTATCCTTCCACGGTCCCGGGAGGACCTTCTCCATACCTGTCCGCTTGACGGAAAGGAGGAAGGCACATGCAGGTTCTCTTGACCCTGGAGTGGGATGTATCTCCAGACAGGGAGGATGAGTATTCGGCCTTCGTAGCGCGAACGTTCATCCCGAAGTGCAACGAGATGGGGCTTCTCTCCGTTGGGGGCTTCTACGTCGAGGTGGGGCGCGGCCCGCGCATCATCTCTGTCAAACGGGTCGAGTCACTGGACGACTTGGCCCGCATCATGTCCTCCCCAGCCTATCGCGCGCTCGTGCTTCAGTTGAAGGAACTCGTCGTGGGCTACCGCAGCAAGATCCTGCGGCCGACGGGGCGCACGCGCGACGTGCCCTACAAGATCCAGAAGGGCGTGTGGAAGTACAACCAGTACTACGACATCCTGCCGGGCAAGAGGGCGCAGTACGCTGAGTTCATCACGAACGAGTACCTGCCCATGCTCGATAGCGTCGAGTATCTGGAGGTCACGGGGGGTTGGAACGTGTTGATCGGCGGGGTTAGCGAGATCATCGGGGAGCTGACTTTCAAGGATCCGGTCGACATCGGGGCCCTGCTCGAGAACGGACCCTACCGCGAATTGACCCATGTCTTGCGGAGGGACTACGTCACGAACTACTCAAGCAGGATCATGAG
>DASRMJ010000109.1:0-2027 GCA_035647995.1 Thermoleophilia bacterium
GTTGGACCTCCACCCCGAGGCGGGGTGGAGGTCCAACAGGGTCGAGAGCTGCCGGGCGTTCCGTGGGGTGTAGTCCGAGTAGCAGTTGTTGAAGAGCACGTACGTGGTGTCGGCCTCCTCGGCCAGCCTGCGCACGGGCGCCGTCCATTCGGCAAGCTCCTCGTCGGAGTAGAGGTACTTGAAGCGATCGGCCGCTGAGCCTCCACGGACGTTCCAGGTGGCGGCGTTACGTCCGTGGAAGCGGACGTAGGCGGTCGGGGACGTCACGGCTGTGATCGGGGGCAGTACGGTGGGCGAGTCGAGTCGCGGCTCGTCCACACAAACGTAGGCTAGGTCGTGGTCGCTCAAGAAGGAGAGGGTGTGAGGCAACTCCTCGTCAGAGACCCAGGAGGCGTGCCGGAACTCGACGGCGACAGGATCAGGAGCGAGGAGCAGCGCCGCCTGCAGGATGTAGTCGCGGTTGCGGGGCTCCGCCGTGAAGTACGGCGGAAACTGCAGCAGGATCAGCCCGAGCTTGCCGGCCTCGCGCAACGGGGTCAGGGCTGAAGAGAACCAAGAGAATACGGTGGCACGCAGGTCGTCGGGCGGGTGCACGATACGACCGAAGCGGTCGAGCTCGAGATCGTAGGCGTTGCGCAGGGTGACAGGTAGCTGCTCGGGCTTGATCCCATGGCGGGTGACCATCCCGAACGCCTTGACATGGAAGGTGAAGCCGGGCGGCGTGCGCTCCACCCAGAGCTTGGAGTTGCGCTCCGAAGGGAGGCCGTAGTAGGTGGAGTCGACCTCGACCGTGTCGAAGCGTTCGGCGTAATAGCGCAGACGAGCCTCGGCAGACTTCACCTCGGGCGGGTACCAGGCGGCCGCCATGGTGCGGTCGGTCCAGGAGCAGGTGCCCACCCGGATGCGCGTCACGGTCCCTCTCCCCCGGGCGCATCCGTATCCAGGGCCGCGTCGTCCGCCGCCTCGGGGGTCGGATGCATGGGGACTCCCCGCAGGACGATGAGGCCGGCTCCCATCAGGATGATGAGGGAACCGAGGGCCCAGCGTTGGTTCCCCGAGAGGGACGAGATCGTCCCGAAGAGCACCGGGCCGATGATGGCGGATATGCGACCTGCCACGGCGTAGAAGCCGAAGAACTCGCCCTGACGGTCCTTCGGGGCGAGCAGCGCCATCATGCTGCGGCTCACCGTGAAGATCGCGCCGGTGGCGACTCCGGCGAGCAGAGCCATCACCACCAGGGTCGCGTACCCGTGGGCCTGCACCCCGATCGCCAGGATGACCACCCAAAGCACGAGCACCCCGGTGATGGTGGGCTTGGGGCCGTATCGGTCGGAGACCCGCCCGAGAGCCAGCGACCCGGGAATGGCGGTGAACTGCGAGATGAGGAAGAGGCTCAGGATGCGGGGGAGCGTGAGTCCGAGCGTGTCGGACGCATAGATGCCTACAAACGTCATCAGGGTCGTGATGGCGTCCATGTAGAGCAGGTACGAGACGAGAAAGCGGAACGGCGCCCGATTGCGGCGCAGGTGGGTGAGGTCCTCCCGTAGGCGGCGGAGGGTGCCCGGTGCGCGCGCCACCTTCGCCATCACCGGCCGCGGCGCGTCCCTGAGCACGGCGAAAGTGGGGATGCTGAACACGGCGAAGAAGACGGCCACGGCGACGAACAGAAGGCGTACATTCCCCAAGTTGGCTTCCTCGAAGCCGTTCCAGAAGAACGGCAGTGCCGCCAACAGCGAGATGAGAGCACCGATATAGCCCAGCGACGAGCCGAGCCCTGAAGCGACGCCCAGGTCCTTCTCACGGGCCACCTCGGGAAGGAAGGCGTTGTAGAAGGCCTGCCCACCCTGGAAGCCGATGTTGGCTATCCCGAACAGCAGCAGACCCCAGATGATCATCCCCTCGCGAACGGTGCCGAGCAGGGCGGTGGCCACGACAGCGACAGCCGTGTAGATGAGCAGGAGGCGGCGTTTGGCGCCTGCGCCATCGGCGTAGGCGCCCATGTAAGGCGCGGAGAGGGCCACGATGAT
>DASRMJ010000110.1:0-2240 GCA_035647995.1 Thermoleophilia bacterium
AGCCCGGCCACCGCCTTCGCCCTCGCGGCCGTGGTGAGCCGCACGTCGTGCCGCAGCGTGGTCGCCGGGTCGGAATGCCCGAGCCACTCCTGCGCCTGCTTCACCCCGTAGGTCTCGTAGACCCAGGTCCAGTCCTCAACCCGGTAGCCGGCTCCCGCGGCCGGGTCGAGACCCCCAGCCGCAGACCCGGGACAGCGGGGAGGTACCACAACTCACAGTAGTACGCGAGAGTCTCTTCATGACTGGTCGGCGATCCGTCGGTTCCGTCAGTTCTGTCAACTCGGTCGTGCGCTACCAGCTCGCTGGCCACAGTCGCCATCCGGCACGAAGGCGCAGCAAACGCGGCGGCCATGGTGCCACGACGAGCGCAGCCAGACCCTTTCCGTGTCATCAAAGACTGAGCATTTGGGTTGCAGAATGGTTGCAGAACGGGGTCGGGGCGGAGGGTCTGGCGGGAGAAATCCCTGCAAATGAGTGGTAGCGCATACGGGATTCGAACCCGTGTTACCGCCGTGAGAGGCACCCCTTCCGAGGCTCAGATAGGCTCCCGAAAGGGGATTGGTCTAGCGAGTCAGCACGATTGCCACCGTCTAGTCCCCTCGCCAACCGGGGACTTGGGTTGCTCAGTCTTCCCCCGGCGTCGACAGGGCGCACCAGGATTCGAACCTGGGCCCTCTTCCTTCTCAGGCAGGCTGTCTTGCCGAATGGAACCGGCCTTCTTGTTCTCGTGGCACTGAGGCTCGCGGGTATACTGAAAAGGCCGCCTCCAAGAGACCAAGGAGCCCCATGTCTCACCTGCTCGAACCGCTGACCATTCGCACTCTCACCCTACAGAATCGCCTCGTATTGCCGCCGATGGCGTCATCGAAGGCGCGTCCGGACGGCGGCATGAGTGACGAGCTGCTCGCGTACTACGACGAGAAGTCGCGCGGCGGAGCTCTCGGCCTCGCGATAACCGAGCACTGCTTCATCAGCGAGCAAGGGCGCAATCGCGTCGGGCAGCCGTCGGTGGCGGATGACGCGATGATCGATGGACTTGCGGCTCTCGCCGAGGTCTTCCACGGCAACGGCGTTCCCGCAGTCGTGCAGGTCAGCCATGCGGGTGCCGCCTCGGCCGAGCCCGAGAAGCATCTCGTCGGTCCCTCAGACGTCGCCACTCCGATAGGGAGCGGTCGGGCGCCTCGGGCGCTCACTGGTGAAGAAGTCGCAGACATCCCCTGCCAGTTCGCGGCGGCTGCCAGGCGAGTGAAGGAAGCCGGCTTCGACGGGGTGGAGCTCCACTCCGCCCACGCGTACCTGCTGAACCAGTTCCTCTCGCCGCTCACCAATCGCCGTACCGACCGGTACGGTGGCTCGTTGGAGAATCGCATCCGGCTCCACATCGAGGCGATCCGGGCGGTGCGAGACGAGGTTGGGCCGGACTTCCTGGTGTTGCTTCGGCTGGGCGCTCGCGACTATCTCGAAGGCGGAACCGTCATCGATGACAGCATCGAAGCCGCCCTCCGTTTCGAGGAAGCTGGCGTCGACGTGTTGGATATCACCGGCGGTCTCACCGGTTACACTCGTCCCGGCATCGACGAGCCCGGCTACTTCTCGGAGCTCTCGGCTCCCATCAAGTCGGCAGTCTCGGTGCCCGTCATCCTCACGGGGGGCGTCACCGAAGCGGATCAGGCCGAGAGTCTCCTCTCACGAGGGGCAGCAGACTTGATCGGCGTGGGCCGAGCGATGCTGCGGGATTCGGCATGGGCGGTCAATGCAGTTCGGACGGCGCCGTAGTCTGAGGGGGTTTCCGTGCCAACTACGCTCAGGCCAAGAGAGCCGGCAGCGCATACGGGAGTCGGACCCGTGTTACCGCCGTATGCCCGCGGTCACGCAGGCGATGCGTTCACGATCACCGCGTGGGGTGCAAATACTCGGTCACGCGGCAACCTCGTACTCGTGGATGAGTCCACCAAGAAGATCTCGTCGCCGGATGTGCGGCACGACGCCGAGCTCCGCGACTGGCGCAGCCGTCTCGGGAGCTAAGAGCTGCAGCCCTCGATGCGGTCGTTTCTGGTTGTAGTGCGCAACGTAGGTCCGCAGAACCCGGTCGAGGTGCCGGGGGCCGAGGATCAGCGTCCAGTCCAGACAGTCGGCGCGAGCGGTCTCCACCCAGCGCTCGGCGAAGGCGTTCGCGTTGGGGGCCCTGATCGGTGTGCGGATCACCCGCACGCCTTCGCTTGCGAGAACATCATCGAAGG